>JAOTSD010000029.1 GCA_030247555.1 Siculibacillus sp.
CGCGACGGTCTCCATACAGCTCATATCGGCGTCCTTCGAGATCACGGAACTGCCATCGGTCAAGGCGATCGCCGACCGGGCGGCGGCGGCCGACGCCGTCGGCTCCCGGCCTCTCGCGCTCGCCGCACCGCTCCGTGGCGCGGCCGACGATCTCAAGCGCATCCGTGGTATCGGCCCGGCGAACGAGAAGAAGCTCCACGGCATCGGCGTCTATCATTTCTCGCAGATCGCGGCCTGGTCGGCGGAGAACGCCCGTTGGGCCGGCTCGTTCATGGCCTTCCCCGGCCGTATCGAACGCGAGAATTGGATCGATCAGGCCAAGGTGCTGGCGACCGGCGCCGAGACCGAGTTCTCCAAACGCGTCGATGCCGGAGAGGTGGCGAGTTCGAAGCCGGAAGGCGCCTGACCGGTCGGGCGCGACACCCTCACCAACGAGGCGTCGTCGACGAACCGGGTCCGGGCATCGCGAAGGCGACCCGTCGGATCACGTGAGAAGGCGGGAGCGGCGTCGCGGCTTCCGCTTTCCGGTTCGGCTCGGAAGGCGCGACGGTACGATCCGTTCGCGCCCGCCTCAGGCGCCGACCCGGTCGAGAAAATCGACGATGGCGTCCAGGGTCGGCGTGTCCTCGAGCAGCGGCGCGTGTCCCTCGTCGGCGACCTCTACCACTTCGAGCGCGGGATGGCGCTCCGCCATCTTCGCCGTCGTCGCCGGAGACAACAGGTCGGATCGCGCGCCGCGCAACAGCAACACCGGCACGCCCGCGAGCGTGTCGAAGGCCGGCCACAGGTCCGGCATCGGTGTCTGCGGGCTGATCGCCGCCAAGGTCTCGGCGAGGTGCGGGTCGTAGTCGAGCGCCGGCCGTCCGTCGACGTCGCGGTGGAGCCGCCGCGCGAAGCGGTGCCAGCCGGCGTCGTCCAGCGCCGGAAACTCGCCTCGATTGGCGATCTTCATCGCCACCACCAGATCGTCCCAGGAGAAGCCCTCGGGGATCGGCCGGCCGACGTACCCCTTGATCCTGAGGAGCCCGGCGAGTTCGACTTCGGCGCCGATGTCGTTGAGTACGGCCGCCTCGACGAGGCCGGGCGCCATGGCTCCGGCGATCATGGTGACGATGCCGCCCCGCGAGGTGCCGAAGGCGGTGATCCGCTCGATGCCGAGCGCCGCCAGCCCGAGGCGGGTGTCGGAGAGTTCCTGGGCCACGTTGTAGCGGGCCGGGTCGCCATCCCGGGACGACGCTCCCCGGCCACGGAAGTCGAAGGTCACCACCCGGCGCGGCGGCGTGGTGGCGGAGCCGGCGACGAGGCGCGCCGCCAGCGGTTCGAAATCGCGGGAATTGCGCGTCAGCCCCGGCAGGCAGACGACCGGCCGTCGATCGGTGTCGCCGAGAGGCGGGTGATCGCGTCCGGCGAGCACCAGTCCGTCGGCGGAGAAGAAGCGGAAGGGGCGATGGACGGTGCCGAGTGCATCGCGCATCTCGGGTCCGAAGGCGACGCCGTGCGGCGGGTCGAGGGGCGGGCAGACGTCCAAATTCGTGCTCCGTCGAGGAAATGGCCCGCCGACCGCCACCGTTTCGCCGGTGCGACGGTCCGCCGTGGACGAATCGGGCGACGACGGCCGACGCTCGGGCGGGGTCAGTTTCCGCCGAACAACAGGCTGCCGATGCCGCCGGAGGGCTTCGGCGTCGGCACCGAGCCGGTCATCGCCGAAGACTTCGCCCCGATACCGCGTTTCAGATCCTGCGCCAGCTCGAGTTTCCGTCCCTCGAGGCGGAAGCGATAGACCTGCAGGTTCTCGAAGACGCGGTGGACGTAGTTGCGTGTCTCGGAGAAGGGGATGCGCTCCATCCAGTCGACGATGTCGACCTGACCGCTGCGCGGGTCGCCGTACTCGCGCACCCAGTCACGGATGCGGCCGGGGCCGGCGTTGTAGCCGGCGATCGCCATGACGTAGTTGCCGTCGTAGTTGTTGACGAGGTTGGCGACGTATCCGGCGCCGAGACGGATGTTGTAGGCGGGATCGTTGCGCCAAGCGTCGCGATCATAGGCGATGCCGAGCTTCTTGGCGGCGTCGCGCCCGGTGTCGGGCATCACCTGGAAGATTCCGGTGGCGCCGGCCAAGGAGACGACCGCCTGATTGAATTCGCTCTCCTGCCGCATGATGGCGAAAGCGAGCGCCTTCTCGAGCCCGGAGGTGTCGACGTTCGGCGAGACGCCGATGGGGAAGGCCATGGCCTGCATGTCCATGCCGCGCTGGGCGCCCGCCTTGCCGGCGGTGACCGCCAGATGCGTCCAGCCCTGCTTCTCCGCCATCTCGATCACCGCGGCGACCTGGCCGGCGGTCGGCAGCGTCTCCGCCATGTGTTTGTAGAAGACGGAGGCGAGATCCTTGCGGCCGAGCTTGCCGATTCGGCGGGCGGCCTCGAACCGGTCGTCGCGCTCCATCGCCGCCCGATCGGACGACGACGGCGAGACGCTGCGCGAGATGCCGAGATCCGACATGCCGAGTTTGGCGCGCGCCATCTGGCCGTAGAAGGTGAAGCCGAATTCGGCCGCCTTGCGGTAGTAGTCGTTGGCGGAGCCGCCGGCGCCGGCCTCCGCCGCCCGACCCATCCAGTAGTAGGCGCGGGCGCGGGTGACCGGCTTGGCCGAATCCTCCGCCACCGCCGCGAAGTGCTTCATCGAGGAGGCGGCGTCGCCGAGGAAGCGCAGGGCGTACCATCCGGCATGGAAATCGGCCTCGGCCTGATTGGCCGGCGACGATCCGGCGTGGCCGACGACGACCCGATAGGCGGTGCGGGCATCGCCCATGTCGAGGAGCTTCCGGCTGACGATCCGCTTCTCCTCCCACCACTCGTCCGGTCGGCCCAGCGCTCGCGGATCCTTGGGCGCGCGCACCAACAGGTCGGCGGCTTCCTTCCAGCGGTCGGTGCGACGGGCGTACTGGGCGCGGGCGAAGAGGAAGATCGGATCGTCCTTGAGCGAGCCGGGCACGGCGTCGAGGAGCGCCCCGGCGTTCGCCTGCTTCTTCTCAACCGCTTGGACCGCCTTGACGAGGCTCTGGTAGCCGGCGCCGAGGCGGCCGGCGGCGCGCTGCGCCTCGCCGGCGTGGCCCTTGAGGACGAGGAGATCGAAACGCGCCTTGAAGTCGGCCGGCCCGAGCAGGGCGCCGAATTCGTTCTCGAGGATATTGGCCTCGTCGGTGCCGAGTTTGTCGTCGCGATAGGCGTAACGCACCCACTGCCTGGCGTCCTCCTTGCGCCCCTTCTGGACGAGGGCGCGCGCCAGCATGATGCGACCGCGATTGGAATAGGGACGCGACCCTTGGAAGGCCAGGACGACGTCGTCGGCCGAGGGGTTCTCCTTCTCCAACGCCTGTTCGGCGCGGCGGCGGAAGAACTCGGGATCCGGCCAGGACGGGTTGGCGATGGCGAAGCGGGTGATCGCGGCCGACGGCAGGCCGGAGCCGAGGCGGATCAGGTACCAGTCGACGATCTTCTGATCGATGCGGTCGAGATCGTCGCGCATGGCGTTGACGCCGGCGGTGTCGCCGCGCGAAGCGATCTCCATGGCGCGGGCCAGATCGCCGGCCGTCGCCGGGCTCGTCGAGACGAGGGCCGCCATCAGCGCCGCGGCCGGCGCCAGAGAACGGAGCATCCATCGGGTCGTCGCGAGCATCACCGTCTCCTCGATGCGCTCCGGTCCGTACCGCGATCGCCTCCCCGGAGGCCGATCGGAAACGACGGCGGCCCCCGCGTGTTGCGACGGGAGGCGGACCGGATCGATCCTCGACCCTAGGTCCCGCTTGATGAACAAATCCTTACGATCCGATCGTGGTGCGGTCGTGACCGGATACTTCCGCGAGAGGCTCGTTCACATCGTCGCGACGGGCCCGCTTGCCCCGGCGCGGAGGCGGGACTATTGTCGCCGCCCGCTCGCCCGTGTGCAAGGTTCGCGCGTTCCCGCGCGGCCGGGCGGATCATGCGCCGTCTCCGACGGCATTTCCAGGCTCCGAAAGGGTTCCACGATGTTCAAGGGCTCGATCACCGCACTCGTCACGCCGTTCCAGAACGGGCGCGTCGACGAGAAAGCCCTGCAGGACTTCGTCGCCTGGCAGATCGCCGAGGGCTCGAACGGTGTCGTACCCTGCGGCACCACCGGCGAGAGCCCGACGTTGTCGCACGCCGAGCACAAGCGGGTCGTCGAACTGGTGATCGAGGTGGCCAAGGGCAAGGTGCCGGTGATCGCCGGCGCCGGCTCCAACAACACCGCCGAGGCGATCGATCTCGCCCGCCACGCCGAGAAGGCGGGGGCCGATGGCCTGTTGGTCGTGGCGCCCTACTACAACAAGCCGAGCCAGGAGGGCCTCTATCGCCACTTCGTGGCGATCGACGCGGCGGTCGGCATCCCGATCATCGTCTACAACATCCCGCCGCGTTCGGTGGTCGACATCTCGGTGGAGACCATGGACCGGATGTTCCGCGACGGCCGCAACATCAAGGGCGTCAAGGACGCCACCGGCAATCTCGCCCGCCCGGCGCTGCAACGCATGAAATCGGGGCCGGAATTCGTCCAGCTCTCCGGCGAGGACGGCACCGCGCTCGGCTTCAACGCTCAGGGCGGGGTGGGGTGCATCTCGGTGACCGCCAACGTCGCTCCTCGGCTCTGCGCCGAGTTCCAAGCGGCGATGGCGGCCGGTGACTACAAGAAGGCGCTGGAGTATCAGGACCGCCTGATGCCGCTGCATCGCGCCCTTTTCCTCGAGCCGAACCCGGCCGGGCCGAAGTACATCGCTTCGCGTCTCAACAAGATGTCGAACGAGTTGCGCCTGCCGCTGGTCGAGGCCTCGGAAGGGGTCCGTGCCGAACTCGAGGCCGCCGCGCGTCACGCCGGCATCCTCTGACGGAGTGAAATCCGATGTCCGCCGACAAGGGCGGCGGGCATCGGCTCGCCGCCGAGAACCGCAAGGCCCGCTTCTCCTACCACATCATCGACACCTGGGAGGCCGGCATCGTCCTGACCGGCACCGAGATCAAGTCTCTGCGTGGCGGCCGCGCCAACATCACCGACGCCTATGCCGCGCCCTATGGCACCGACCTGGTGCTCTACAACGCCTATATCCCCGAATACCTCCAAGCCAACCGATTCAATCACGAAACCCGCCGTCCCCGCCGGCTGCTGCTCCACCGCAAGGAGATCAACAAGCTGATGGGCGCGGTCGAGCGCGAGGGCCTGACCGTCGTTCCCCTCGACATCCACTTCAACGACAAGGGCCGCGCCAAGGTCCTGCTCGCCCTCGCCAAGGGCAAGAACGTCGCCGACAAGCGCGAGACCGAGAAGGAACGCGAGTGGAACCGCGAGAAGTCGCGGCTGATGAAGTATCGCGAGTGAGGCGGGGCTGGACACGCAAGGCGGGTCGGATCGTCGGGTACGTCGGCACCCCCCGCCTTCGGTCTCAATTCAACGCCGAAACGAAGGTGGTGAGCAGCCAACCCGCCGCTCCGCGCTTCTCGAAACACAGGCCCCATGGCATCGCATCACCGACCTTCGCCGTCGGCACCCGGACGATCGAGCCGTCCGGCAGGACGATCGCGGTGAGGCCGTCCTCGTCGTCGGCATCGAGGGCGTGGAGGAATCCGGGCTTCAGTCTCGCCTTCACCGACGCCCCGTCGGCGGCCGGTCTCGCGGTGACGGGCTCGGTGACGTAGACGCCTCGCGCCCCGCCTAGCCCGGCCTTCTTCGCCGCCATCGCGTCCCAACGCACCCCGCGCGCCGTGCACCACGCCTCGGGTACCAGCGGGTCGCGCCCCCATTTCGCCGCAGCGAGTAGATCGCCGATCGTTTCCATCGCGGTCTTCACCCGCGAGGCGGTCATGTCGATCTTCTTGCCCGCCGGTGCGATCGGTTCGCCCTCGGTATAGCTGAGCCCGATGGCGGCGAGCGCCGAGGTGGCGTCGACGTAGGGCCCCTTCTTCTCGATCCGCCGTGGAACACCGAGAGTGATTCCGGACAGGATGACCGTCGGCCGGTCGGGGAGAAAGGCGAAGATCTCCTCGGCCGACCCGGCGTGCGCCGCCTCCGCCACCGCCTTCGCTCGCGCGAGGAGATCGGCCGGCGGCGTCCCGGCGGCGCCGATCTCGGCGGCGAGTGGCGCGTAGGGCTTCTCCGCCCGCGCCGCAGCGACGGCGACGAAGGGCAGGGCGAGAAGAAGGGCGAGGCGGCGGGCGAAGAGCGTCATCGCGAGATCCGGAACCGGTGGCGCGCAGGGCGGCGAGACCACGACGATGCCGCGTCCGAGGCTCGGGCTCAACCGGGAGAAGGATGACGAATGCCGTCATCCGCCCCGGAGCCGGCGTCCCGGGAGCGGCGGAGGGCTCACCCGCCCATCTCGCGCCGGATCCCGTCGAACACGCTGCGGAACATCTCACGCGTCAGGCGCCCGGTGTTGGTGTTGTAGCGCGAGCAGTGGTAGCTGTCGTGGAGTCGCAATCCCGACCCCAGACGGTGGATCGCCCCGTGGGCGAAGGGATGAGCCGTCAATTTTTCCTCGACCGTCCTCAGGAACGTTTCGTGCGCCACCCGCCCGAGCGCCAGCACGTCGGTGAGAGTCGGATGGGCCGCGAGCGTCGCGGTGAGGAACGGCCGACAGGCGTGGATCTCGGCCGGCGTCGGCTTGTTTTCCGGCGGTACGCAGCGCACCGCGTTGGTGATCATCGCGCCGATGAGGACGAGCCCGTCGGCCGGATCGGCGCGGAACGTACCGCGCGAGAAGCCGTGGTCCGCGAGAGTCTCGTAGAGCAGATCGCCGGCGTAGTCGCCGGTGAAGGGCCGCCCGGTGCGGTTCGCTCCGCGTAGCCCCGGCGCCAGGCCGACGACGAGCAACCGCGGCGACACTCCCGGAAAACTCGGCACCGGCGCGTTGTACCAACCCGGCTCCTTCCCGCGCCAGGACTCGCGGAAGGCGACGAGCCGCGGGCACAGCGCGCAATCGCGGTCGGGATCGAGCGGGGAGGGGGAAGTGGTGGGGGCCATCGGCGATCTCGGTTCCAGGGCGAGCGCCTTCGGGTGGCGCGCGCCGACCATCCCGAGGACGTGCCGCGCCGTCAATCCCGTCTCGACGGATGCGGTCGGTGATCGCGCTCGCCGAGAAACGCGAAGACGCGCCGGACCGATCGATCCGGCGCGTCTTTCCGAGAGACGGACGACGGTTCGTCGTCCCGAGAGGCGGGCGCCTCGCGGCGCGGCTCACGCCTCGTCGAAGTCCTCGTCTTCCTGCTGATGCTGGCGGCGCTGCGCGTCGCGTTCGGCCATTCGCGCCATGCGCTCGGCCGGGTCGCGGCCGATTCGGCCCTGAAGCAGACCGAGGTCGATGAAGTGGTCGGCCTGCCGGCGCAGATCGTCGGCGATCATCGGCGGCTGCGTCTGCAGCGTCGAGATCACCGAGACCTTCTTGCCCTTGCGCTGAACCGCCTCGACCAGCCGGCGGAAGTCGCCGTCGCCGGAGAACAGCACCATGTGGTCGATGTGGTCGGCCATCTCCATGGCGTCGACCGCCAGTTCGATGTCCATGTTGGCCTTGATCTTACGGCGCCCGGTCGCGTCGTAGAACTCCTTCGTCGGCTTGGTCACGACTTTGTAGCCGTTGTAATCGAGCCAGTCGATGAGCGGACGAATCGAAGAATACTCCTGGTCTTCGATCAGCGCCGTATAGTAGAAAGCCCGCAAGAGGTAGCTCGTCGACTTGAATTCGCTCAACAAGCGCTTGTAATCGATGTCGAAGCCGAGTGCCTTCGAGGTGGCGTAGAGGTTCGCGCCGTCGATGAACAGCGCGATCTTTTCGCGAGGGTCGAACATGTTCGCGTGGTCTTCCCATCTGGGGGTCTTCGGGTGCCTCTGCGATTTATCTTCTTAAATGGAGATCGCGAGGCAGGTAATCGCGCCAAGGAGTCGACAGTTCTTGTTTCTTCGCCCGACGAGAAAAAGGCATCGGAAGTCCAATGACGCGCATGTGACCATACAGCACCCCCGACGGCTTTTCCAGCTTTTCCCGTCGGTGTACGTGGCCCGGTGTAAGGAGAGACTGCCGTCGCGTAAGATGTCGACTTCCGGTGGTGGCGCGGGCGATGAGCCGCGTCGCCCGCCCCGGCCAGCGACCGCGCCGGGGAGCCGGAGCCGGCAGTCGCGCCGCGATCTTCGCATCGCCGACGCGGCGGCGTTGCTTTTCCGCGCGCTTCGACATATGTCTCCGCTTTCGAAGATCCCCCCGAGGAGTTGAGGAATGGCCCGCGTCACCGTCGAAGACTGCATCGACAAGGTGGAGAACCGGTTCGAGCTCGTGCTTCTGGCGAGCCACCGCGCCCGCATGATCTCGTCCGGCTCGCCGATCACCATCGATCGCGACAACGACAAGAACCCCGTCGTGGCGCTCCGCGAGATCGCCGACGAGACCATCAGCCCGGACGATCTCCAGGAGGAGTTCATCCACTCGCTGCAGAAGTTCGTCGAGGTTGACGAGCCCGAGCCGGAGACCGTGCCGATGGTGCCGGTCGCCTCTGGCTCCGACGACGGCGACGAGATGCAGTTCGACCGCATGTCGGAAGAAGAGCTGCTGCGCGGCCTCGAGGGACTGGTTCCGCCGGACAAGGAAGAAGAGGACTGAGCCGCGAGGCGCGTCCCGAGGCGCGGCGCGAACCGCCGCGCCCACCCGCTCCGGCGCCCGCTTCGGCGGGCGTCGGCGTTTTCGGGGGGTGCGGAAGTCGTTCGGCGTCTTGGGTTTTCCCGATTCCATCTGCTACCATCGCGCCGACGCGCCGGTTCGCGGCCGGCGACGGAAGGTGACGGAGGAACGATCCCCGGATGATGCGGCAATACGAACTGGTCGAGTTGGTCCGGCGTTACAATCCGAACGTCGACGAGGCTCTGCTCGACAAGGCCTACGTCTACGGGATGATGAAACACGGGCCGCAGAAGCGCGCCTCCGGTGACCCCTACTTCTCCCATCCGCTCGAAGTCGCCGCGATCCTCACCGAGATGCGCCTCGACGACGCCACCATCGCGGTGGCTCTGCTGCACGACACCATCGAGGACACCGATGCCACCCGCGACGAGATCGACGCCAAGTTCGGCGTCGAGATCGGCGAACTGGTCGAGAGCCTGACCAAGCTCGAGAAGCTCGACTTCGTCTCCAAGAAGACCGAACAGGCCGAGAATTTCCGTCGCCTGCTCCTGGCGGTCGCCGCCGACGTGCGGGTGCTGCTGGTCAAGCTCGCCGACCGGCTCCACAACATGCGCACCCTCCAGTTCATGCGCGAGGACAAGCGCCTGCGCATCGCCGAGGAGACGATGGAGATCTATGCGCCGCTGGCCGGGCGCATGGGCATGCAGTGGATGCGCGAGGAGCTCGAGGACCTCTCCTTCCGCACCCTGCAACCGGAGGCCTACCAGTCGATCTGCGGCCGGCTGACCACGCTGCGCGAGGAGAACAAGAATCTCATCCCGGCGATCGAACAGGCGCTGACCGAGAAGCTCTCGTCGAACGGCATCACCGCAAAGGTCAAGGGCCGCGAGAAGAAGCCCTATTCGATCTTCACCAAGGTGCAGAGGAAGAGCCTGTCCTTCGAGCAGCTCTCCGACATCTTCGGCTTCCGCATCGTCGTCGACACGATCGAGAACTGCTACCGGGCGCTGGGTATCGTCCACACCACCTGGTCGATGGTGCCCAACCGCTTCAAGGACTACGTCTCGACCCCGAAGCAGAACGACTACCGCTCGATCCACACCACCGTGGTCGGGCCGGGCCGCCAGCGCGTCGAACTGCAGATCCGCACCGAGGAGATGCACCGTTTCGCCGAGTTCGGCATCGCCGCCCACGCCCTCTACAAGGACGGCGAGCGCACCGTCGGCGGTCGCAACATCCAGAAGCTTTCCGAGGCGTCCGGCGCCTATGCCTGGCTGCGAGAGACCATCCAGCGTCTCAACGACCCCAACCTCGCCCCGGAGGAGTTCCTCGAGAACACCAAGCTCGAGCTCTTCCAGGATCAGGTCTTCTGCTTCACGCCGAAGGGCAAGATCATCGCCCTGCCGCGCGGCGCCACGCCGATCGACTTCGCCTACGCCGTCCACACCGACGTCGGCAACACCTGCGTCGGCGCCAAGATCAACGGCCGGATCAAGCCGGTGATGACGGAACTGGCCAACGGCGACGAGGTCGAGATCATCCGCTCCAAGGCGCAGGTGCCGCCGGCGGCCTGGGAGCAGATCGCGGTGACCGGCAAGGCCCGCGCCGCCATCCGCCGCGCCACCCGCGACGCGGTGCGCAAGCAGTTCGGCGGTCTCGGCCGGCAAATCCTCGAGCGTGCTTTCGAGCGGGCGGGCCGCGACTTCTCCGACCCGATCCTCGCCGCCGCCATCCATCGGCTCGGCCACACCTCGGTCAACGAGGTGCTGGCGGCGGTCGGCCGCGGCGAGATCGCCTCCGACAGCGTGCTGAAGGCGGTCCACCCCGAACTCGTCGACAAGCGCGGGCAGCTGCCCAAGCCCGCCTCCGCCGACGGCTGGTTCGAGGCGGGCACCTCGGGGGTGATGAAGTTCCGCGTCCCCGACGGCGGCTCGGACGACCGCACCGCCATCCCGATCCGCGGCCTCTCCGGCGACCTGCCGGTGCATTTCGCCCCGGCCGGCGGCGCGGTGCCGGGCGATCGCATCGTCGGCATCCTGACGCCGGGCGAGGGGATCACCATCTACCCGATCCAGTCGCCGGCCCTGAAGGAATTCGACGACCAGCCGGAGCGCTGGCTCGACGTGCGCTGGGACATCGACCCCGCCGCCCCCTCGCGCTTCCCCGCCCGCATCACCCTGAACTCGCTCAACGAGCCGGGCTCGCTCGCCCAGATCACCCAGGTGATCGCCGACAACGACGGCAACATCGACAACATCAAGATGATCCCCAAAGCCGCCGACTTCCACGAGATCCTCATCGACCTCGAAGTCTGGGACCTCAAGCACCTGACCCGCATCATCCAACAACTGAGGACGAAGCCGATCATCTCCTCGGCGACGCGGGTGAATGGGTGAGGAGAGGTCCCGGCGCCTCGCGCCGGGACGAAACGCTCCAGTGGAGCGTTTCGAGCGACGAACGCACGCCGCGTTCCGCGGCGGGCTGGGGGAGGTCGCGGTTCGTCTGGTAGGGGACGCGAAGCCAGTCGGATATCCCTAGTCGCAAGAGAAAGCCGCCGCCGAACGGTCGCGTCGAATTGGTGTTGAAGATTGGATTCGAAGGTGAATTCTTGTGTCGATCGACATCCTTTCCGATTGGTTAACCGGCCTGCGGTTCGATCGCCTGGATGGTCGAGCGGAGTGGCGCCATGATTCGAGTCTTCACGATCGGCTATGAGGGAACCGACATTGAGCGGTTTGTTCATACTCTGAAGCTCGTGGGCATCGACGTGCTCGTGGATGTGCGAGCCGTCGCGGTCTCTCGAAAGAAAGGCTTTTCGAAGCGAGCGTTGGCTGAACACCTCGCACTTTCAGGCATCGAATACCGCCACGAGATCGACCTCGGCGATCCGAAAGAAGGGCGAGTTGCTGCTCGCGCTGGTGACTTCTCTCGGTTTCGGGCGATCTACGGAGACCACCTGAACGAAAAATCTGCGCGAGAATCCGTAACATTGATTTCAGAAGTTGCAGAATCGCAGAGCGTTTGCCTAATGTGCTTCGAACGCGATCCATCGCAGTGTCATCGGAGCATGGTCGCCGACCTGTTGAAGGATCTCGGGCATTCGGTTCTCGATCTCTTCGCAGACCATCCGGGTCTATATGTCGGCTTCGCCTCAAAAATCGCGCGTCGTGATACTAGTGAAGGCCTTGCCGCAGCCGAGTAAACGCTACGGCGAGACCGTCTGCTGCGCCGGCGTTACGGCCGACCGCCAATGGAAGCGGCTATATCCAGTCCGATTCAGGCACCTCTCGGGCGAAAGCGCTTTTCGTCGATGGGATTGGGTGTCCTTCGAGTACGGGAGACCGAAATCCGATCCCCGTGCAGAGAGTTGTCACGTCCATGAAGAGAGCATCTTCGTCGAAAAGCCGATGCCGGAAGCCGACCGATCAAAACTCTTGTGCGCGATGTTCAAACCTTCCGGCGCCGCAGCTGCAGAATCCGGTTGCTCACTGGCTCTGATCGAGCCGAGGAACACGAAGTTCTCCTGGCGGAAAAAGAGCGAGGCGGAGCTCGAGGAGGATAGGGTCATGTTCCGAGATGCTGCTCGGCAGCATTCCCTCTTGGACAAGACCCTCGCGGAGATGGACCCGACCCCATATGAATTCTTCTTTCAATTCGAGGATGGTTCGGGACGCCATCAATACCGAAATGGCGACTGGGAAGCTCACGCGACGTTCTGGCGGCGGAGGCGGGAGACGTCGGAGGCCGAGGCTCTCCGATTCCTCTCGGAGAAGTTCAACGACGAATATCCGAAGCGTGGCATGGCGTTCGCGATCGGGAACATGGCCAAGCGGCCGAAGACCTGGCAGTTGCTAGGTGTCCTCAGGCTGGATACCGCTCAAGGTGTGCTCCTCTGAGCGGGGCGTATGGGCTGCATTCTCTTCTGGCACGAAGCGGCCGGTCAGGCTAACGTCCGCCCCCCCCACCCTTGACATCCCCCGCCCGTCGCGCGATCCCCTCCGCCGTCCCATCCCCTTTCGGCGAGGCCCCCCATCCATGACCCGCGACGAAGTGCTCGACGTCTTCAAGTCCTGTGGCGCGCTCTTGACCGGCCACTTCATTCTGTCGTCCGGCCTGCGCTCGCCGGTCTTCATCCAGAAGGCCCGCGTCTTCCAGTATCCGGAGAAGACCGAGATCGTCTGCAAGGCCTTGGCCCAGAAGATCCGCGCCGCGAACCTCGGTCCCCTCGATGCGGTGGTCGGTCCGGCGATGGGCGGCATCATCCCGGCCTACGAGACCGCCCGCCATCTCGGGCTCCCCGCCGTGTGGACCGAGCGCGAGGCCGGCGAGATGCGCCTGCGCCGCTTCGAACTGGCGAAGGGCGCCCGCGTCGTCATCGTCGAGGACATCGTCACGACCGGCCTGTCGTCGCGGGAGACGGTGAAGGCGCTGACCGACATCGGCGCCGAAGTGGTGGCCGTCGCCTGCCTGATCGACCGCTCCGCCGGCAAGGCCGACTGCGGCGTCCCCCTGGTGGCGCTCGCCGAATATGAGGTCCCGGCCTACCCGGCCGACGCCCTTCCGCCCGAGTTGGCGGCGATCCCGCCGGTCAAGCCCGGCAGCCGCAACATCTGAGCGGCGGAGCGGCCCCTCGGTCTCGCGCCCCGGATCCGCGCCGTCCGCCTTGTTCCCGACGTGGCGAACCCTTATCTCTTTTTTCGACGCGCGGGCCTCGCCCCGCGCGTCGCGCTTTCCCGCCCGCGATCCGAGGATCCCCGCCGATGGCGACCGCTCCGTCCGATACCAAGCTGCGCCTCGGCGTCAACATCGACCACGTCGCCACCATCCGCAACGCCCGCGGCGGCCGCAAGCCCGATCCGGTGCGCGCCGCCCATCTCGCGGCGCACGCCGGCGCCGACGGCATCACCGCGCACCTGCGCGAGGATCGCCGCCACATCCGCGACGAGGACATCCGCCGGCTGATGGAGGAGATCCACCTGCCCTTGAACCTCGAGATGGCGGCGACCGAAGAGATGCTGGCGATCGCGCTGCGCCACGTGCCGCACGCCGCCTGCATCGTGCCGGAGCGCCGCGCCGAGCGCACCACCGAGGGCGGCCTCGACGTCGTCGGCGGCCACGCCCATCTCGCCCCCGTCGTCGGCCGCCTCGTCGACGCCGGGGTGCGCGTCTCGCTGTTCATCGAGCCCGATCCGCGCCAGCTCGACGCCGCCCGCGCCCTCGGCGCCCCGGTCGTCGAGTTGCACACCGGCCGCTATTGCGATCTCTTCGACGCCGGCGAGGAACGCCTCGCGGGCATCGAACTGCAACGCCTGCGCGCCGCCGCCCGCCACGGCGCCGAGATCGGCCTCGAGATCCACGCCGGCCACGGCCTCGCCTACGAGAGCGTCGGCCACGTCGCCGCCATCCACGAGGTGCGCGAGCTCAACATCGGCCATTTCCTCATCGGCGAGGCGATCTTCGTCGGGCTCGAGGCGTCGATCCGCGAGATGCGCCGCCTGATGGACGACGCCCGGCCCGGCTGAGGGGGGACGAGCATGATCGTCGGCATCGGCTCCGATCTGATCGACATCCGCCGGGTCGAGAAGACGCTCGAGCGCTTCGGCGAACGCTTCACGACGCGGTGCTTCACCGAGATCGAGCGGCAGAAGTCGGATCGCCGGGCCAACCGCGCCGCCTCCTACGCCAAGCGCTTCGCCGCCAAGGAGGCCTGTTCGAAGGCCCTCGGCTCCGGCATCGCCATGGGGGTGGCCTGGCGCGACATGGGCGTGGTCAACGAGCCCTCCGGCAAGCCGACCATGGTGCTCACCGGCTGGGCCGCGGCGCGGCTCGCCGAACTGACGCCGCCCGGCTTCGTCGCCCGCATCGACCTGACCATCACCGACGACCATCCTCTCGCCCAGGCATTCGTCGTCATCTCCGCCTGGCCGGCCGATTGGCCGGCGAGCTGAGAACGCGGCCGACTGGCCGGCGAGCTGAAGACGCGGCCGACTGGCCGGCGAGCCGAGAACGCGGCCGACCGGCCGAAATCCGGCGCCGTCATTGCGAGAATGCGGCCGGCGGAGTATCACCGGCGCCACCCGATCCCGAGGACCCGAGACGACATGAGCGAGACCACCGAACCGAAGCACGGCGACAGCGGCCTCGTCGAGACCATCAAGGTGATCGTCCAGGCGCTGCTCCTGGCGCTCGTCGTCCGCACCTTCTTCTATCAGCCCTTCAACATCCCGTCGGGATCGATGAAGTCGACGCTGCTGGTCGGCGACTACCTCTTCGTGTCGAAGTTCAGCTACGGCTATTCGAAATATTCGTTGCCCTACGCCGCGATTCCCTTCTCCGGCCGCATCTTCGGCTCGGAACCGCAGCGCGGTGACGTCGCGGTGTTCAAGCTGCCGCGCGACAACGAGACCGACTACATCAAGCGGGTGATCGGCCTGCCCGGCGACCGCATCCAGGTGAAGCGCGGCCTTCTGCACATCAACGGCGAAGCGGTGAAGCTCGAGCCGCTCGAGCCCTTCGTCGAGACCGACCGCTGGGGCGCCCGCGCTCGCCTTCGCGCCTTCAAGGAGACGCTGCCCAACGGCGTCTCCCACACCATCCTGAAGCGCGACGAGGACGGCTTCTACAACAACACCCAGGAATACGTCGTGCCCGCCGGCCACTATTTCATGATGGGCGACAACCGCGACAATTCCCAGGACAGCCGCTGGCTCGACATGGTCGGCTACGTGCCGGCGGAGAACCTGATCGGCAAGGCGCAGGTGATCTTCTTCTCGATCGAGGAGGGGGCGACGCCCTGGGCCTTCTGGACCTGGCCCTGGGAGATCCGATGGGGCCGTCTGGCGAACCTGATATGATGGAAAGCTCCGCAGCGCTCGACGCCCTCGAGGCTCGCATCGGCCACCGCTTCGCCGATCGCGAGTTGCTGGCGCGCGCGCTCACCCACACCTCCGCCGTCGGCAACGCCGCCCAGAGCTACCAGCGGCTGGAGTTCCTCGGTGATCGCGTCCTCGCGTTGACGATCGCCGGCATGGTCTATCGCGCCTTTCCGCAGGCCGACGAGGGCGAGCTCGCCCGCCGTCTCAACGCACTGGTCAAGCGCGAGACCTGCGCCGAGGTCGCCCGCGACCTCGGGCTCGGCGAGGTGGTGCGCCTCGGTTCGGGCGAGGCCCAGTCGGGCGGTCGCGCCAAGAGCGCCATCCTCGGTGACATCGCCGAGGCGGTGATCGCCGCCGTCCATCTCGACGCCGGCTTCGAGGTCGCCGCCGCCTTCGTCGAACGCCATTGGACCGATCGGATGATGACCGCCCGCGGCCCTCTGCGCGACGCCAAGACGACGTTGCAGGAATGGTTGCAGGGCCGGGGCCTCGCCGCGCCGAGCTACCGGCAGGTGGCGCGCAGCGGGCCCGACCACGATCCGCTCTTCACCATCGCGGTGGACATCGCCGGCCTCGACGGCGCCACCGGGGCCGGCCGCTCCAAGCGCGAGGCCGAACAGAACGCCGCCACCGCCGTACTGGTCCGCGAGGGCCTTTGGAAGGACGCAGATGTCTGACGAGGAAGCCCGCGCCGCCGAAGCCGCGTCGCCGCGAGAGCCGGCGAAGACCGCCCCGAGCGAGCCGGCGGTGACGACCCGCGCCGGCTTCGTCGCGCTCATCGGCGCCCCCAACGCCGGCAAGTCGACGCTGCTCAACCAACTCGTCGGCACCAAGGTGTCGATCGTCACCCACAAGGTCCAGACCACCCGCGCGCTGATCCGCGGCGTCTGCATCGAGGGCGACGCTCAGGTGATCTTCGTCGACACACCGGGCATCTTCCGCCCGCGCCGTCGCCTCGACCGCGCCATGGTGTCGACCGCCTGGGGTGGGGCCGCCGACGCCGACGTGGTGGCGCTGTTGATCGACGCCAAGAAGGGGCTCGACGAGGCTGCGCGCGCGGTCCTCGAGCGGTTGAAGGACGTCCGCCGCAAGAAGATCCTCATCCTCAACAAGGTCGATCTCCTCCGCCGCGAGAAGCTGCTGGCGCTGACCGCCGAGGCCAACACGCTCGCCGATTTCGATCGCACCTTCATGGTCTCGGCGCTGACCGGCGACCATGTCGCGGACGTGTTGACCCATCTCGCCGGCGAGATGCCGTTCGGACCGTGGCTCTATCCGGAGGACCAGATCTCCGATCTGCCGATGCGCCAGCTCGCCGCCGAGATCACCCGCGAGAAGGTCTTCCTCCGCCTCCACGACGAACTGCCCTACGAATCGACGGTCGAAACCGAACTCTGGAAGGACCAGAAGGACGGTTCGATCCGCATCGAGCAGACGATCTTCGTCGCCCGCGAGAGCCAGAAGGGCATCGTCCTCGGCAATCGCGGCGAGACCATCAAGGCGATCTCGATGGCGGCGCGCAAGGAACTGACCGAGATCGCCGAGAAGCCGGTCCACCTCTTCCTCTTCGTCAAGGTGCGCGAGAACTGGTCCGATGACCCCGAGCGCTACCGCGAGATGGGGCTCGAATTCCCCAAGGGGTGAGGCGACCGCGGGCGGGGCGCGACCGATGGAATGGATCGACACCGCTCTGGTTCTCGGCTCGCGCCGCCTCGGCGAGGCCGACGCGCTGGTCGAACTGATGACCCGCGACCACGGCCGCCACCTCGGCGTGGTCAAGGGCGGGCGCTCCAAGCGATGGGCGGCGGCCCTGCAGATCGGCAACCGGGTGCGCGCCGTCTGGCGCGCCCGCCTCGACGAACACGTCGGCACTTGGACGGTGGAGCCGCTCGACGGCCGCGCCGCCGAACTGATGGCGAGCGCGGTGGCGCTCAACGGCGTCCAGACCCTCGCCGCGCATCTGCGCCTCCTGCCGGAACGCGACCCCCATCCCGAACTCTTCGAGGCGATGGCGGCGATCGTCGATCATCTCGGCGAGCCGCGGCTGGCCGGCGAACTCATCGTGCGCTTCGAGCTCGCGGTGATCGAGGCGCTCGGCTTCGGCCTCGATCTCTCGGCCTGCGCGCTCACCGGCGCCACCGAGGATCTCGCCTGGGTCAGCCCGAAGAGTGGCCGCGCCGCCACCCGTGCCGCCGGGGCTCCCCATGCCGCCCGCCTGCTGGCGCTGCCGGCCTTCCTCGTCGGGGCCGCCTCGGGCGAGCCTGCGAACTGGGGCCGGGCGGGGATCGACGATCTCCTCGCCGGCTTCCGCTTGACCGGCCACTTCCTCGCCCGCCACGTCTGGGAGCCGCGCGGCCTCAACCCCCCGACCACCCGTGAAGGACTGGTGTCGGCGTTGACGCGCGGCCTCGTCAACGACGCGGGTTGAAGGCGTTGCCGAAGCCGTTGCGTGAACCGATGCGACACACTTTCGAGGACGCCGCGTCGGGGCGGCGCCACTCGACGTCGTCGGGGTGCGCGACCATCGGGATCAGGTCCCAGAGCTGCGAACACGCCTCGGCGGGCGATCCGCAGGCGGCGAGTCGGTCGCGCTGCCGCTCGAGCAGATCCTCGAAGTCGCCGGCCGGGATCGCCGGGCTGAACAGGTAGCCCTGATATTCGTGGCAGTTGCGCGCTTCGAGCCAAGCGAGTTGTTCTTCGGTTTCCACCCCCTCGGCGACCGTCCGCAGTCCGAGGAGATGACACATGCCGATGATCAGCTCGGCGAGCGCCGGCCGCGTCTCCAGCGTCGCGATGAAGGAGCGGTCGATCTTCAGCGTGTCGATCGGGCGGTGCTGGATCGCTGCGAGGTTGGAATATCCGGTGCCGAAGTCGTCGATGGCGATCGAGAAGCCGAGGCCGGTCAGTGTCGTCAGCGCCTCGGCGGTGGTTCCGTCGTCGCCGATCAGGGTCGACTCGGTGATCTCGATCTGCATCCGTTTCGGATCGCAGCCGGTCTCGGCGACGATGGTCGCGATGTCGATCATGAGACGCGGATCGCGGAACTGGCGGGCCGACAGGTTCACCGAGACACAGATGTCGTGACCGGCGTCCGCCCAGGCCTTCTGCCGGAGCGCCGCCGCATGGATCACCTCGATGCCGATCCGATCGATCAGGCCGGTCTTCTCCGCGTGCGAGATGAAGGCGCCCGGCAGGATCAGACCTCGGGTCGGATGATGCCAGCGCAACAGCGCCTCGGCGCCGATGATCCGCCCGTCGGCGATCGACAGGCGCGGCTGGTAGTAGAGTTCGAACTCCTCGCGTTCGAAGGCGCCGAGCAGGCTCGCCTCCAACTCGAGCTGCGCCTCGACCTCGGCCTCGAGCGTGGCGTCGAAGGGCCGGGCGCGCCCGCGCCCCTGATCCTTGGCGGCGTACATGGCGAGGTCGGCGCGACGCATCAACGTGTCGAGATCCTCGCCGTCGTCGGGGAAGATGGCGATCCCGATCGAGGCGGAGACGACCAACCGCCGGCCCCCGAGGGTGATCGGCGCGTCGAGTTCGGCGAGGATGCGCCGCGCCACGGTTTCGCTCCGGCGCGAGCCGCGCCCGAGAGCCAGGCACAGAAGGAACTCGTCGCCGCCGAGCCGGGCGACGAGGTCGTCCTTGCGCGTCGACCGCACGAGGCGCCGCGCCACTTCGACCAGCAACCGGTCGCCGAGGTGATGGCCGAGGGAATCGTTGATCGTCTTGAAGCGGTCGAGGTCGAGGAAGAGCAACGCCAGCCTTTCGCCGCCGGCCCTCGCCGTCGCGAGCCGGCGTTCGACCTCGATCTGCAACAGGGTCCGGTTCGGCAGGCCGGTGAGCAGGTCGTGATGGGCGAGGAAGCGGATCCGATCCTCCGCCGCCTTGCGCGCGGTGACGTCGGTCTCGCTGACGAGGCGCGCCGGCCGCCCGTCGACCGCGTCGAAACAGGCCCGCGCCCGGACTTCGTGCCAGCGCACGCCTTCCGGGGTCGCGACCCGTGCGACCGTCTCGGCGTGACCATCCCGGTCGAGGCTGGCGAGGAAGGAATCGCGCTCGCCGGGCTCGACGAACCGTTCGGCGAAGCTCTCGCCCTCGCGCACTGCCGATCCGCGGGCCGCCGGATTGCGGTAGAGCGCTCCGCCGTCGTGGTCGTAGAGCGAGATCATCACCGGGGTGTGCAACAACGCCTCGGCCGATCGCATCCGTTCCGGCGTGTCGTGGACGGCGGAGAAGGCCTCGCACAACATCGCCATGCGGCCGTCGGCCAATCGGTGGCCCGAGAAGATCACCCGCAGCGTCGTCGGAAGGCCCTCGGGATAGAGCGTCCACATCTCGGCGATGCGCGTGTCCGAGCGTTCGAAGTCGAACTGATACTGCCGCAAGCGTTCGCGCACCGCGATCGACATGTCCGCCCCGAGATCGCGTGCCGAGAGTTCCTCGATGGTCTCGGCGCGCCACAACGCGAGAGCTGCGGCATTGGCCGCGACGACCCGCGAGCGATCGATGTCGAAGACCCAGATCGGAGTCCGCAGCCGGTCGGCGATCGCCCGCAGATCTCCGTCGGCGATCGTCTCTTCCGTCGCGGGCGCCGGGGTCTGCGGGATGGCGGGGACTTTCCGGGTCATGAACCAACCGTCTTCGAGGTACCGTCGTCGAAGGCTCCGGTACCGGCGCCCGATACACGTCTTTCGTGTCCGACTCTCGGGCGGTCGTGGTTAACCCAAGGTAAATCAGAAAGCGCGAACGCCCCGCTTCCGAGCTTTTCCGGAGTGCGGGGCTCGCGTCGGACCGGAACGGCCGGTCTCGTCACAACGCCGTCAGGAGCAGAGCGAGAATCTGTGGCGACAGGATGCGCAGGCCCATCACCAGCGGATAGACCGTGGCATAGGCGAGGGACTGTGCTTCGCTGTTCGGCGCCATGGCGTTGGCGAAGGCGAGCGCCGGCGGATCGGTCATCGAGCCGGAGAGCAGGCCGCACAGGGTGAGGAAGTCGACCCGCAGGATCAGCCGCGCCACGAAGGCGGTGACCATCAGCGGCACGATGGTGATGATCGCTCCCCACATCACCCACGAGAGGCCGTCGCCTTCGGTCAACGTCTCGACGAAGTGACCGCCGGACCGGAAGCCGACGACGGCGAGGAAGAGGACGATGCCGAGCTCGCGCAGCGCCAGGTTGGCGACCGGCGGCATGAACCACACCAGCGGCCCGACGTGACCGAGGCGCGACAAGGCGATCGCTGCGATCAGCGGTCCGCCGGCGAGCCCGAGCTTGATCGGCACGTTCGACGCTCCGAAGGACAGGTCGATCGAGCCCAGCGCGATGCCCAGCGCGATACCGATGAACATCGGGATCGGGTCGAACTCCTTCAGCCGCTGCTCCGAGTTGCCGACGAAGCCGGCGACCCGCTCGAGATCCTCGCGCCGGCCGATGACGTTGAGAATGTCGCCGAACTGCAATTTGAGCGCCGGTGGCGCCACCAGTTCGACACCGGTGCGCACCACCCGCGAGATGCGCACGTCGAAATGGCCCTCGAGGTTCAGCGCCGCGATCGACTGGCCGAGGACGCGGTCGGAGGTGACGACGATGCGCTCCCAGGTCAGATCCGTACCCTTGGTGGTCAGTGGCTTCTCGTGGATGACGCCGATGTGGGAGGCGATCTCCATCAGTCGCGCATGGGGCCCGACGAGATGCAGGATGTCGCCGATCTCGACCCAGGTCGTGTCGTGCGGCACGCGCAACTGCCCGCCGCGCATCAGCCGCGAGGCGACGACGTCGCCCTTGTCGAGCCCGGGGATCTGCCCGAGGGCGCGCCCGGCGTAATCCTCGTGGGTGAAGACCACGTCGAGCGTCTCGATCTCGGCCACCTCGGCCTTGCGCTTGGCCTCGAACTCCCTCGCCGCCTTCTCCGGATCGATGCGGAAGGCCGTCTTCACCGCCGAGATGGTGAGGAGGATACCGACGATGCCGAAGGGATAGGCGACCGCATAGCCGAGGCCGGTCAGGCCGATCTGGTCGCCGGGCAGGCCCATGTCGGCGAGCACCTGCTGGCCGGCGCCGAGCGAGGGCGTGTTGGTCACCGCGCCCGACATGATGCCGAGGATCGCCGGCAGCGGCACGTGGGCGAAAAGATGGATCGCCGCCGCCACGGCCGCGCCCGAGATGACGATCGTCGCCGCGATCATGTTGAGCTTCAGCCCGGTCTTCTTCAACGCCGTGAAGAAGCCGGGGCCGACCTGGATGCCGATGGTGTAGACGAAGAGGATCAGGCCGAACTCGCGCACGAAGTCGAGCACCTCGTGATCGAGCGTCAACCCCGACCGGTTGGCGAGGTCGCCGACCACGAGGCCGGCGAAGAGCACGCCGCCGATGCCGAGGCTGGCGCCGCGGAACGACATCCGTCCGAGGAAGAGGCCGAGCGTGCCGATGATCGAGAGCGCGAGCACGGCCTTGGCCACCGCCGACATGGAGGTGATGAAGGTCCAGATCATGGGCGCGGTTCCCTTCGCTGCGGTGGCGCGGTCGAAGGGCCGCGCTCGTCGATTCGATCCGGAGACGATGATGCCGTCTTCCGTCGTGTTGCGCCGCAGCGTTTTCGACCTTCGCCGAAGCCGTGAAAAGTCGGGGGGGCTACGGACGGGGACGAGACGCGGCGGAGGCGAGACCCACGACGCCCAATCCGCTTGCCCGCCGCTCGCCCCCCGGGCTAACTCGTCCCATGGGAAAACGAGTGATTCCGCCCGGAACGGGCGACGGCGACGATGGTGAGGGGCCGGGCGGCGAGGTGCTGCCGGTCAATCTGCGCGAGGCGCTCGAGGAGCGTTATCTCGCCTATGCGCTGTCGACCATCATGCACCGGGCTCTGCCCGACGTGCGCGACGGCTTGAAACCGGTCCACCGCCGCCTGCTCTTCGCCATGCGCGAACTGAGGCTCGACCCCTCGTCGGCCTTCAAGAAATGCGCCCGCGTCGTCGGCGACGTCATCGGCAAGTATCACCCGCACGGCGATCAGGCGGTCTACGACGCCATGGTGCGTCTCGCCCAGAGCTTCGCCCAGCGCTATCCCCTCGTCGACGGCCAGGGCAATTTCGGCAACATCGACGGCGACAACCCGGCGGCCATGCGCTACACCGAGGCGCGTCTCACCGATGTCGCCGTCCTCATCCTCGAAGGTCTCGACGAGGACGCCGTCGACTTCCGGCCGAACTACGACGGCTCCGAGGACGAGCCCGTCGTCCTGCCCGGCGCCTTCCCCAATCTCTTGGCCAATGGTTCCTCCGGCATCGCCGTCGGCATGGCCACCTCGATCCCGCCGCACAACGCCCACGAAGTCTGCAAGGCGGCGCTGAAGCTGATCGCGGCGCCCGAGACGCCGGTCGAGGATCTGGTCGAGATCGTCCCCGGCCCGGACTTCCCCACCGGCGGCGTCATCGTCGAGAGCCGGTCCTCGATCCTCGAGAGCTATCGTACCGGCCGCGGCGGCTTCCGCGTCCGCGCCCGCTGGGAGGTGGAGGATCAGGGTCGCGGGACCTGGCAGGTGGTGGTCACCGAGATCCCCTATCAGGTGGCCAAGTCGCGGCTGATCGAGAAGCTCGCCGAGCTGATCAACGAGCGCAAGGTGCCGCTGCTCGAGGACGTCCGCGACGAATCCACCGAGGACGTCCGCATCGTCCTGGTGCCGAAGAGCCGCAACGTCGATCCGGCGCTGATGATGGAGAGCCTGTTCAAGCTCACCGAGCTCGAGAGCCGCATCTCCCTCAACATGAACGTGCTCTCCAAGGGCACCATCCCCGGTGTGCTGAACCTCAAGGACGTCCTCGTCCAGTGGCTCGATCACCAGAAGGACGTGCTCGTTCGCCGCTCCCGGCACCGGCTCGCCCAGATCGAGAAGCGCCTCGAGATCCTCGGCGGCCTGCTCGTCGCCTACCTGAACCTCGACGAGGTCATCCACATCATCCGCACCGAGGACGAGCCCAAGCCCGTCCTGATGGAGCGCTTCTCGATCTCCGACGTCCAGGCCCAGGCGATCCTGGACATGCGGCTGAAGAACCTGCGCAAGCTCGAAGAGTTCGAGATCCGCAAGGAATTCGACGCCCTGACCGAGGAGGCGGCGCAGATCCGCGTCCTCCTCGCCTCCGACGAGAAGCAGTGGAAGGTCGTCGCCTACGAGATCCGCAAGGTCGCGGCGAAATACGGGCCCGAGACGCCGCTCGGCAAGCGCCGCACCACCTTCGCCGACGCCCCCGAACATGCCCATGCCGACATCAAGGAGGCGATGATCGAGCGCGAGCCGATCACCGTCGTCGTTTCCGACAAGGGTTGGGTGCGTACGCTGAAGGGCCACATGGACGACCTCTCCCGGCTGGAGTTCAAGCAGGGCGACAAGCTCCGCATCGCCTTCAGGGCCGAGACCATCGACAAGCTGCTGGTCTTCTCCACCGGCGGTCGCTTCTACACGCTCGAGGCTTCCAACCTCCCCGGCGGCCGCGGTCACGGCGAGCCGATCCGCCTGCAATGCGACATGGACCAGGATCAGGACGTGCTCGACGTCTTCGTCCACTTCCCCGAGCGCCGGCTGCTGGTGGTCGGCAAGCAGGGCAGGGGCTTCCGCGTCGCCGAGCGCGACGTCGTCGCCCAGACCCGCAAGGGCAAGCAGGTGTTGAACGTTTCGGCCGGGGACGAGGCGCGCCTGTGCGTCGAGGTGCCGGGCGGAGCGACTCATGTCGCGGTGATCGGCGACAACCGCAAGCTTCTCGTCTTCCCGCTCGATCAGGTGCCGGAGATGACCCGCGGCTCGGGCGTCCGCCTGCAGAAGTACCGTGACGGCGGTGTGGCGGCGGTGAAGTGCTTCGCCGGTACGGTCGGGCTCACCTGGACGGACTCCGCCGGCCGCATCTTCACGCGGTCCCTCGACGACCTGAAGGACTGGCTCGGCAACCGAGGCGACGCCGGCCGCCTGCCGCCCGCCGGCTTCCCCAAGACCAACCGCTTCGACCCGGCCTGAGAGCCGGCGACGTCCCCGATCCGCTCCCGCGCCTGCGCGGAGCGGGAGGTCGACAAGATGACGGCCGGAGGATGGTGACGTGGCGATCCGCGCCCGCGGCCGGAGCGGGAGCGGGCCCGGGTTCACCTTGCGGAAATCCTGTCGAGAAACGGCGACCGCCATCTGTCCGTCGTGGCCGGATGGGATAAGATGACGCCGTTCGCGCGCACTCTCGGATGGCGCGCGCGACCGTGTCGTGGCGGCGACTTGTCAGGGATCCCGCGAGGCGCACCCCGCGCCCGCGATCATGCGGCGTGTCCACGCGCCCGCTACCTCAGGAGTTCCAAATGTCTTATCTGCGCAAGGGCGTTTCCGGCGAGCCGGTGAAGATCCTCCAGGCGAAGCTCGGCGTCACCGCCGATGGCGACTTCGGTCCCGGCACCGAGAAGGCGGTGAAGGAGTATCAGGCCGCCCACGAGCTGGCCGCCGACGGCATCGCCGGCCCCGACACCTTCATGGCCATGGGCCTGTCCGAACTGGTGCTGCTCGGCGTCGGCTCGAAGGGCGCGACTGTGAAGAAGCTGCAGGAAGCCCTCGGCATCGCCGCCGACGGCGCTTTCGGCCCCGGGACCAAGAAGGCGGTCGTGGCCTTCCAGGAGGCGAACGGCCTCGTCGCCGATGGTCTCGCCGGCCCGGCGACCCTCTCTCGCATGTCGGCCTTCGCCGGCAAGGTCACCGAAGCCCATGTCGCCGCCGCCGAGCTTCCGGCCGGCGCCGCCGTCTCCGGCGAGCCGCTGCCGGCGGCCCCCGGTGCGGACGCCTCCGCCGAGGCGGCGCCGTCGACGTCGATCTGGGGCACGGTCAAGGGCTGGTTCAGCTGATCGCTTCACGGGCGGGGCGTCGGGTCCGTCGGGACCGCGGGCGCCCCGCTCCCACGCCGTCCTTCCTCGATGCCGCCGCTCGCGGTGCCCCGGTCGAGGACGTGCTTCCGGCGTACGCCGCGGATCTCCACCTCCTGTTCACCACTTGTGGATAGGCTCCGGCATCGATGTGAAATATCGCCGCACTGATTATGGGTCGCGTATGATGGGCGATACGTCGTGGCGGTGGCGTTGAGTTCGGGAGGGGGGCACTTCCGATGGCGTTGTTGGAGTTGATCTCGGGCGATTTCGAGCGCGAGAGTTTGCGTCTGCGCTATTCGGAAGCGGGCCGAGCCTACCTGCGCCTGACCTCGGTCGACGGGGTCGTCGAAGACGTCTTCCTCGAACGAGACGTCGCCGCGGTCGCCGAGAGCGGCGAGGGGCGTGTCGGCGAATATCTCGCGCGATGGGCCGAACGCGACGGCTTCGTCCTGCGCGACCTGAAGGTCGAATCCTCGAGCGCGGCTATGCGACGCGGCGATGGTCGCGGCGAGTGCGTCTTCGTCGTGCTGCTGCGCGACGGCCGCAAATTCGTCGCCCGGGGCGCCGCCGAGGCGGCCAGCGAGATACGCCTCGCTTCCCTGCCGGCCGACCGCCGCGCCAAACTCGCCAGGCTCGACAGCGCCCGTGGTGGCCGTAACGGCGCCGCGGGCAACGGCCTGCTGCCGCGCTTCGTCCCCGGGCTCATCGCTCGGTTGCTGCCCAATCGCTGAGCCGGTTCCCCGTACCCGTCGAAGTGGTTCCCACCCATCGAAACGGTTCTCGCCGTGATGCGCGTTCGGTTCGCGACGCGCGCCGCTGCGGTCGTGTCGGCACGGCAGGGCGTCGCCGGAGGGATCGAGCCGGTCGCGGCGGTCCGCGCGGGGGCCGAGCGCGACCTTCCTGGCGGCCGGGCGGCCGCGGCGCGCGTGCCTGGCGGCCGGGCGGCCGCGGCGCGCATGAAGGCCGGTGTTTCCGGATCTCCCGTTCCCGGGTCAGTCCTCCTCGCCGCCCCCCATCGGCGGCTCGGGGATGGCCCAGCCCTGCGGCAGAAGGTGTTCCTGCGGCAGGTAGCGGCGCTTGTAGTCCATCTTGCGAGCGCCCTCGACCCAATAGCCGAGATAGACGAAAGGAAGCCCGCGCCGCTTCGCCCGACGGACATGATCGAGGATCATGAAGGTGCCGAGGCCGCGCTCCTCGATCTCCGGGTCGTAGAAGGAATAGACCATCGACAGGCCGTCCGAGAGGACGTCGGTCAGCGCCGCCGCCACCACCGGGCCGCGCCCGCGCCCGGTGAAGCCGGTGTCCGGGCCGCGTCGACGGTATTCGACCACCATCGTGTCGACATGGGTGTCCTCGATCATCATCGAGAAGTCGAGCACCGTCATGTCGGCCATGCCGCCGTCCGCGTGGCGGGCGTCGAGATAGCGGCGGAAGAGCGAATATTGCTCGGACGTCGGCGCCGGCCCCTGCTCGACGCCGATCAGGTCGTGATTGTGGCGCAGGTTGCGGCGGAAGCCCTTCGACCACAGGAAGTCATCGACGCGGATGCGCACCGAGATGCAGGCGCGGCAGCCGTCGCAAGCCGGCCGATAGGCGATGTTCTGCGAGCGGCGGAACCCGCCCTGGGTCAGGACGTCGTTGAGCCCCGGCGCCCGGATGCCGACCAGATGGGTGAAGACCTTGCGCTCCTGGCGGCCGGGCAGATAGGGGCAGTTCGACGGCGCCGTCAGATAGAACTGGGGCGCGTCGACCGGATGCTGTGTCATCTCGCCCCCCCTCGTCCTTCGCCGCAGGTCGCCGGCCACCGTCCTTCCCGCCGGCGTGGGACGCCGGCGTACTCGCTCACGAGGATAGACAGGAAGCGGCGCGACGAGAAGAGCGTCGCGGCGCAAGGCCGGACGAAACGCCGTTCAACGTCCGGTGAGCGCGAGGACGCGACCGTCCATCACCAATACGCCGGCGACGAGGTCCTGCAACGTCTGGCGTCGTCCGGTGAACAGGGCGATCAGGTGGATGAACGGGGTCAGCGTCACCGTCACGGTGTAGAACACGACGACATGGATCAGCGCCTCGAGCCCGCCCGGTCGCGGACCGCCGGTGGTGCGCATGGCCAGTCCCAACGCCCGCATGCCCGGAGTCGCGGCGTCGGGTCCGGCCAGCGTCGCCACCGTGTAGACGACGCCGAGGATCGGCCACAGCGCCGGATAGATCATCCAGGCGAGCCCGAAGGTCGCCAGACCGAGGAAGAACACCACGATCGCCGCGACCAGCCACAACAGCGACACCCCGACGATGTCGAAGAGATAGGCGATGGCGCGCCGCTTCAACACGTCCCGGAAGAGATCGGGCTCGAGCGCCGGGTCGTAGACCCACCGCACGGTGATCTGTTGCGTCGGCTGCACCATCGGTCGGCTCCTCGTCGCCATCCGCCCGCCGGTCCCATCGGTCGGCCTCATCGGCGGTGGACGGTCGCAAAGATGGCCCCGACGCGTGACCGCTTCAAGGCCGCTCGAACGATCCGGCACAGTTCACCGCAACCTCCGGGAGGTCCGATCGCGCCGTCACAGTTTCAGGATTTACGAATTGGTAAGGATGATGCCTGAATATTCTTCAGTACTGATATATGCCAATACTCTGGCGGGAGATTTCAGTATGTCGATCGCAACGAAGCAGAACGAGATTGCATCTTTCTTGTGCAGATCGGGCGACAACTCCTCTGCGTCGATCGATCTGTGGCGGGAATGTGAAAGCGTCATTCCCGGCATTCTGACCGAATTCTATGCGGGCCTGTCCGAGGTACCCCATTTCCGCGAGCATCTGGCGCCGGCCGGCGAGATCGACCGGCTGAAGAAGGCCCAGACCGACCATTGGCGCGCCATCTTCGCCCAGACGCCGCCCGAAGATGCCGAGAGCCGTTCCGCCCGCATCGGCGAGGTCCACGTCAAGATCGGCCTGCCCTCGGGTTGGTACATGGCCGGTTACGCCTTCCTGCTGCGCAAGCTCCTGCCGCACATCGCCGCGCGCAACCGCTTCTCCGCCGCCAAGCGCCGGGCGATGATCGAGCGGCTGATCGAGCGTGTCTTCAACGACATGATCCTCTCCAACACCGCTTACGAGAATCTGGTCGATTCCGGCCGCACCGCCACCGCCGCCGCCAGGGCCGACCTCGGCAACCTGCGCAACGCCGCCTCGATGGTGTCGGACGCCAATCTGACCGCCATCCAGCTCGCCCATCTGACCCGCAACACTCGTATGGTCAACAGCTCGAGCCAGTCGATCTCCGCCGCAGCCTCCGAACTCGTCGCCTCGGTCGAGGAGATCGCCCGTTCTTCGGAGAGCGCCTCGCGCGACGCCGCCGAGACCGATGGTACGGTGAGCTTCGGCCGCAACGCCGTCGAGGATGTGCACGCCGCGATCGGCAACATCGACGCCGCCGTCGCCGAGACCGCCGCCAACGTCGAGCAACTGGCGTCCGCCTCCGACCAGATCGGCCAGATTCTGACGGTGATCGAGAGCATCGCCTCCCAGACCAACCTTCTCGCCCTCAACGCCACGATCGAGGCGGCGCGAGCCGGCGAGGCCGGCCGCGGCTTCGCCGTCGTCGCGACCGAGGTGAAGAACCTCGCCGGCCGCACGACGCGCTCCACCGAGGACATCAACCAGCGCATCGCCGCACTGCGTGCCGGCATGTCCGGCATTCTGTCGACCATGGGCCAGACCACGACGGCGGTGGGCGAGGGCCGCACCGCCATCTCGCGCGCCGCCGAGACGATGGAGACGATCTCCGGCCAGGTCGCCAATGTCGCCCACAAGATGGCCGAGATCTCGGCCATTCTGACGCAGCAGAAGGCCGCCTCGAGCGAGATCGCCGAGAGCGTGATCAAGGTCGCGGGCGTGGCGGAGACCAACGAGGCGGTCCTGCATTCGATGGCGGGCAAGCTGCAGGTCAACAACGACCGCTTCGGCACCTTGGCGCGCACTTGGTTCCACGCCGATTCCGATCGTTCTCTTTGCGAGATGGCCAAGGTCGACCACGTCTTCTTCAAGAAGCGGGTGGTCGACACCGTCGTCGGCCGCGAAGGTTGGAAGGCCGAGGACGTTCCCGACCATCACGGCTGCCGGCTCGGCAAGTGGTACGACGCGCTGCAGCGCCCCGAATACAAGGCGTTGCCCGCCTATGCCCGACTGGTGGAGCCGCACCAGCGCGTCCACGCCGCCGGCCGCGCCGCGCTCGCCGCCCATGCCGCCGGCAAGATCGACGACGCCTTCGCGGCGATGGACCGCCTCAACGAGGCGAGCACCGAGGTGTTGGACCTGCTCGAGGAACTTTCGGTCGGCATCGGCGAGATCGAGCGGGCGGTCGAGCGCCGCAACCATCGGCGCGAACCGGTCGAGATGTCCGGCGAACTGACCGTCGGTGACGAGACGCGCAAGGTGAAGGTGGTGGATCTGTCCGCCGGCGGCGCCCGCGTCGTCGGGCTGCGCTCGCACGAGGTCGGCCAGCACATGCGCCTCACGCTCGCCAACGGTCGCACCTGCGCCGCCTGCGCCACCTGGGTGAACGGTTCGGAGGGCGGGTTGCGCTTCATCGCCGAAGCGGCGGAATGAGGCGAGCCGGCGGCACCGCCGGATTCACACCCGTGCTTCCGGGCGTTCCAGTCGCTCCACCACGTAGTCGAGCGCCTCGAGCGCCGCGATGATTTCCTGCGCGTGCGCCCCGTCGCGGGTCTCGAAGACGACGTCGAGGGTGGCGCCCTTCGCCGGCACCTTGAGGAAGGTGCGATGGTGCTCGACCTCGAGGATGTTGGCGCCGAGCCGGCCGAGTACGGTGGTGATCTCGCCGAGCACGCCGGGGCGGTCCGGGATGATCAGACGGATGCCGACGATCTTCTCCTCGCGGGCGAGTTCGCGCACCATGATCGAGGAGAGGATGCGCGGATCGATGTTGCCGCCGGTGAGGATGAGCCCGACGCGGCGGCCGCGGAAACGCTCCGGCGCGGTCAGGAGCGCGGCGAGGCCGGCGCCGGCCGCACCCTCCGCCATGGTCTTCTGCAGGGTCAGATAGAGGTTCACCGCCCGTTCGATCTCGACCTCCTCGACGAGAATCAGGTCGTCGAGCAGCCGGCGGGCGATTTCCAGCGTCCGCCGGCCGACGCGGCGTACAGCGATGCCCTCGGCCAGCGTCGTGCCGCCGGCGTGGACCGGCAGGTCGCGCAGCTCCGCCCACATCGACGGATAGAGGCGGGTCTCGACCCCGACGATCTCCAGCCTGGGCGCCAGCGCCTTGGCGGCGACCGCGATGCCGCCGATCAGCCCGCCGCCGCCGACCGGCACGACGATCACGTCGAGGTCGGGCTTCACCTCGAGCATCTCCAGCGCCACCGTGCCCTGGCCGCGGATGACGTGGAAGTCGTCGTAGGGGTGGACGAAGACGAGCCCGTCGCGGGTGGCGATGCGCTCCGCTTCCACTTCCGCCTCGGCCACGGTCTCCCCCGAAAGCACCACATGGGCGCCGAAGCCGCGCGTCGCCGTCACCTTCACGTGCGGCGTCGTCACCGGCATGACGATGGTCGAGGGGATGCCGAGCCGGGTGGCGTGATAGGCGACGGCCTGGGCGTGGTTGCCGGCCGACATGGCGATGACGCCGCGCCGGCGCTCCGCCTCGTCGAGCGACAGCAGCTTCACCAGCGCGCCGCGCTCCTTGAAGGCGTTGGTGACCTGCAGGTTTTCATATTTTACCCAGACGTCCGCCCCGGTCATCGCGGCGAGCCGCGGCGCCGGCAGGAACGGCGTCCGCATCACCACGCCGGCGATCATCTCGGCCGCGTCCCGCACGTCGGCGAGGGTCGGTAGGCGGAGATCGGCGTCGCTGGTCATGGTCGGAGCCTCGGATCGCGGGAGGAGCCCGATGGTCTAGCCGAAAGTCGAGGGCGAGGCGAGGGGGCTCAGCCGCGCCCCATCAGCCGCGCCACCGCTTCCGTCGCCCGGTCGGCGCGCGCCGCGATCTCCTCGGCGGTCGGCGTCGTCCCGACCCCGAGCAGCAGCTGGATCTGCACCGGCCCGACCAGGATGTCGAAATAGCTCGCCATCACCAGTTCGCCGTCCTCGGCCGCGACGATGCCGCGCTCGACCGCGCGGCGGACGAACTCCATCGCCGAGTGCCGGACCCGGTCGGCGCCCTGGGCGGAGAGCGCCTCGGCGAGGGCGGTCGAGCGCGACGCCTCGGCGATCGCCAACCGATAGAGCCCGACGCGGCGCGGATCGAGGAATTCGGTGAGGAAGCGTCGCCCGAAGGCGGCGAGGCTCGCCAGGAACGAGGCGCGGTCGACCGGATCGCCGAAGCGCGCATCGAGCGTCATGCTCTCGGTGTGAGTCGCCACCAGCGCCTCGGCCAGGCCCTGCTTGCTGTCGAACAGGCGATAGAGGTCGCGCTTCGACACCCGCGCCCGCTGCGCGATCTCCAGCGTCGTCGCCGCCTCGAACCCCTTCTCGGTGAAGACGCATCCGGCCGCGTCGAGGATCGCCGCGCGCCGCGCCGCCTCCGCGTCGCTCCGCCCGTCCGCCGCCCCCGGCGCCTCGCTCGCCTCCGCCCCCATGCGACTCGTATCCACACTCTCGTTTTTCGGTACCAATCGGTACCAGTCCCTGCTATGAATGGCAACGGTACCCATCGGTACCAATTCGAACGAGACCCTTCCGGGTCGGCAGGTGTGCGATGAAGACCTATCTCCTGGTGAAGCTCGGATTTCTCCCCGCCATCCTGTTCTGGAGCCTCGCCGGCTTCGGGCTCGGCCGGCTCGGTCTCGTCCTCGGCGCGCTCGGCGGCGTCGGCCTCGTCGCCTGGAACCGGCGGCGTGGCCTCGACCGGCCGATGGAGACGGCCTTCGCCGCCTTCCTCGGCGTTGCGTCCGTCGCCGAGCCTCTCGGGCTCATCGACCTCCACGCCGCCGTCGCGCTCTCCTTCGCGGTGATGGGGGTGACCGCGCTCGTCACCTGCGTCTCGCGTCGGCCGTGGACCGCCGCCCATTCCGCCGCGTCCCATGCCGGCGCCACCGAGACGCCGGTGTTCTTCGCCGTCAACTTCGCGCTGTCGGCGCTCTGGGGCTTGCTCTTCCTCGGGCTGTCCGCCCTGGTTCTCGCCCAAGCCCCGCCGATCTGGGCGACGATGCTCACCCTCGGCGGCGCGCTCGTCTCGATCTTCGGGCCGAAGCAACTGGTCCATCTGGCGCTCGCCCGCGCCATCCGCGCCCGCGAACGCTGGCATTGGCCGAAGCCCGACTTCACCGCCCCGCGTCCGCCCGAGACCTACGACGTCGCGGTCGTCGGCGCCGGCCTCGGCGGCCTCACCGCGGCCGCGCTTCTCGCCCGCGCCGGGCTGAAGGTGATCGTCTGCGAGCATCACGTCGTCCCCGGCGGCTTCGCCCACACTTGGCTGCGCAAGGTCCGTCACGACGGCGTGCCGCGGGTCTTCCGCTTCGATTCGGGCGTCCACGACGTCTCCGGCGTCCGCCCGGGCGGCTCGGTCGCAGGCCTCCTCGAGCACCTCGGCGCCAAGATCGATTGGGTCCGCCTCGGCCACGCCGCCTGGCGTGACGACGCTGTTCATCCCATCCCCGAGGACTGGAGCGCCCATCGCGACGACCTCGCCGCCCGCCACCCCGGCAGCGCCGAGGGTCTCGTCGACCTCTTCGAGGTGATGCGCGCCGTCGACGCCGACATCACCTCGCTCGGTGTCGGCAACCACGGACTGCCGCTGACGCCCGCGACGACGGAGGCGATGCTCGGTTTCGCCGCCGCCCACCCGGCGTTGGCGGCCTGGATGGACCGCCCCTTCGCCGCGCTGATGGACGCTCATGCGATCGAGCCGGCGGCCCGCGCCGAACTCCTGGCGCTCGCCGGCTATCTCACCGACCGCCCGGCCGAACTGACGGTGCTGCAGATGGCGCCGCTCTTCGGCTACTGGTTCCACGGCGGACACTATCCGAAGGGCGGCTCCGGCCGGCTCGGGGCGGAACTCGCGGCGGTGGTGCGTCGCCACGGCGGCGAAGTGCTGCTCGCGTCGCCGGTCGCCGAGATCCTGGTCGAGAACGGCCGCGCCGGCGGCCTGCGCCTCGCCTCCGGCCGCCGCATCGCCGCCCGCGCCGTCGTCTCCAACGCCGATCTGCGCCGCACCTTCCTCGAGCTGGTGCCGGCCGCGGCGCTGCCGGCCGACTTCCGCGCGAAGATCGCCGCCGCCGAACCGGCGACCTCGGCCTTCATGGTGGCGCTCGGCCTCGACCGGCCGGTCGACCTCGCGCCGATCTCCCACGTGACCGGCGCCGACGGGCTCCATGTCCATGTCGCCGCGCCGTCGCGCGTCGACCCCTCGGCGGCGCCGCAGGGCTACGCCACCCTCGAACTGATCAGCCTGATCCCGTCGTCCGAGGCCGCCCGTTGGTTCGCCGACCCGGAGGCGACCGACGATCCGGCGCATCGCGCCTCGCCCGGCTACCTCGCCGCCCGCACCGCCTTCGGCGACCGCCTGATCGCCGCCGCCGAGCGCCTCGTCCCCGACCTGCGTGACCGCATCGTCCTGCGTGTCGATGCGACGCCGGCGACCTTCGCCCGCTACGACTGGTCGAGCCGCGGCTCGATCTACGGCATCGCCGACGGCCACCGCCTCGGCGGCACGCGCTCCCCGGTCCCAGGCCTGTGGATCGCCGGCGCCGCCGGCATCGGCCCCGGCGTCGAGGCGGTGATGATCTCCGGCGCCCGCGCCGCCATCGACATCCTCCCCGACGTCTTCACCCGCCCCGCCGCCCCGGTCGTCACCGATGTGGCGGTGGCCGAGGAGGCCGACGCGAGCGAGATGGAGCCGGCGTGAAGCGGGGCGAGGGGAGGGCGGATTTGACGGGACGCTCCCGGCTGGGCACGACCCGGTGGTCTCGTCGCGAAGACCGGTGCTCCGACGCTCCCTCCCCCTCCAAGGGGGAGAGGACCGGATGGGAGCGTCTTCGGATATCTCACGTCGTTGCGAGTCGGTATTTCGGCAGAGCGGAACGTGCGTCGCCGCCCCACCCGTGCCCGCTCACTTCCCTTCGAGGAAGCGGATGATGCCGGAGAAGTCGACCCCGGTGTTGCCGGCGTCGCAGAAGAGCTTGTAGAGCTGCGCCGCTTCGGCCCCGAGCGGCGTGGCTTGGCCGGCGCTCGACGCCACGTCCTGGGCGAGCTTCAGGTCCTTCAGCATCATCGCCGCGGCGAAGCCGGGGGCGTAGTCGCGGTTGGCCGGCGAGGTCGGCACCGGGCCGGGCACCGGGCAATAGCTGGTCAGCGACCAGCACTGACCCGACGCGGTGGAGGAGATGTCGAAGAGCTTCTGCTCGTCGAGTCCGAGCTTGCGGGCGAGCGCGAAGCCCTCGCACACCGCGATCATCGAGATGCCGAGGATCATGTTGTTGCAGATCTTCGCCGCCTGACCGGCGCCCGCCGATCCGGCGTGGACGATGGTCTTGCCCATCTTCTCGAGGAACGGCTTCGCCGCCGCGAAACCCGCCTCGGTGCCGCCGACCATGAAGGTCAGCGTGCCGGCCGCGGCGCCGCCGGTGCCGCCGGAGACCGGCGCGTCGACGAAGACGAAGCCCTTCTCGGCACCGAGCGCGGCCACCGCGCGGGCGGTCTCGACGTGGATGGTCGAGGAATCGATGCACAGCGTGCCCGCCGCGGCGTGGGCGAAGACGCCGTCGGCGCCGCCGTAGACCGCCTCGACGTGCCGACCCTCCGGCAACATCGACACCACCACTTCGGCGCCGGCCACCGCCTCCGCCACCGTGGCGGCCGAGGAGCCGCCGGCGGCGAGGAAGCGCGCCATGCCGTCGACCGAAAGATCGAAGCCCGTCACCGCGTGCCCGGCCTTCACCAGATTGGCGGCCATCGGCCCGCCCATGTTGCCGAGCCCGATGAATGCGATCTTCGCCATGTCGTCCTCCCTGATCGGCCCTTCCCGGGACCGGTGTGTTCCGCGTCGGCGCCGCCGTGCTCGCCGCCTCAGGCCGTCTCCATCCGCCGGCGCCGCTTCTTCGCCTCGCGATCGGCACGTTCGGCCAAGAAGAAGAGCGCCAGATAGATCGCCACCGCCGCCACCTGGGCGATGGTCCACGGGCCGGTCCAGCCGAAGATGCCGGCATAGCCGGTGTGGATGAGGATGCGGGCGAAGGTCACCACCAGCCAGGTCGCCGTACCCCAGGTCGATCCCAGCCACAGGCCGACGGCGGCCACCGGATCGAAAGCCGCGAAGAACAGCGCCGCGCCCTGCCGCGGCAGGTTGGTGCGCCCCGGTTCGTCGATCGGCGGCACGATGCCCATGATCGCCGCCCATTCCCACAGCGCCCAGCCGAGATGGGCGATCGCCATGATCTTCAGGAAGACGTCGTGAGCGATGCGCCAGCGCGGCCGGGCCGGTTCCGGCGCCGTCGGGGGCTGCGCTGCGACGATCGTCTCGATCCGTGCCATGGGTTCCGCGACCTTCCGATCACACCGGCTCGAAGGCGAGGTCGCCGCGCGCCGGCACCGTGGTGAAATGCGCCTCGATCGCCGCGCGGTCGAGCTCTTCGAACCTCGCCGGCCGCCAGTCGGGCGCGTTGTCCCGATCGATCAGCACCGAGCGGACGCCTTCGTAGAAGTCGTGGCCCGCGAGGATGTGGGAGACGATGCGGAACTCGGTCCGCATGCACTCCTCGAAGGAGAGAGAACCGCCGATCCGCACCTGATGCAAGGCGACCGACACCGAGGTCGGGGATTTCGTCCGGATCCCGGCCGCCGTCGCCTTCGCCCATTCGGCTTCCGGCCCGCTCCGCGCCTCGAGCGCCGCGAGAATCGCCGCCGGGTCGTCGCCGGTGAAGAGCCGGTCGATCGTCGCCCGCACGGCGGCGATCGGTGCCTCGCCCGCATCGGCGCGGAACGAGGCGATCACCGGTGCCGGATCGGGCGCGGTGCAGAGCGCGGCGAGGAGGTCGCCCATCCGCGCCGAGGGGACGAAGTCGGTGAGGAAACCGACATGGAGGCAATCCGCCGCCTTCAACCGCGCGCCGGTCATGGCGAGATGGGCCCCGGTCTCGCCCGGCATCCGCGACAGCATGTGCGTGCCGCCGACGTCGGGGAAGAAGCCGATCGAGACCTCCGGCATGGCGAAGAGCGTCTTCTCCGAGCCGACCCGGTAGGGCGCATGGGCGGACAAGCCCACGCCGCCGCCCATGCAGATGCCGTCGATCAGCGAGGTGAAGGGCTTCGGCCAGCGGTGGATCGTCCGGTTGAGGACGTATTCCTCGCGGAAGAAGTCGGTGAGTCCCGGATCGCCCGCCCGCCCCATGTCGTGGATGCGGCGGATGTCGCCGCCGGCGCAGAACGCCTTCTCGCTCGACGACGTCAGCACGACATGGGCGACCGAAGGGTCCGCCTTCCAGTCGTCGAGCTGGCGCTGCATCGCCCGGACCATCGGCAGCGTCAGCGCGTTCAGCGCCTTGGGCCGGTCGAGGATGACGATGCCCGCGCGTCCGCGCCTCTCGAAACGGATCTCGTCGGTCGAATGATCGGTCATGTCGGCTCCGGGCAAGGGCAGGGCAGGGGGCTCAGTCGGCGAGGAGATCGCGCGCGATGATCAGGCGCATGATCTCGTTCGTCCCCTCGAGGATACGGTGGACGCGGGCGTCGCGTGAGAAACGCTCGATCTCGTAGTCGGCGAGATAGCCGTAGCCGCCGTGCATCTGCATCGCCTCGTCGATGATCTGGAAGCAGACGTCGGTGGCGAAGCGCTTGGCCATGGCGCAGGCGCGGGTGACCTTCCCGTCGGTCCCCTTCGGGTCCTTGGCGGAGAGCATCCACGCCGCCTTGTGCACCATCAACCGCGCCGCCTCGAGCTCGGTCGCCATGTCGGCGAGGCGGAACTGCAGCGCCTGGAAGTCGGCGATGGCTTTCCCGAACTGTTTGCGCTCCTTGACGTAGCGCAGCGTGCGATCCAGGCATTCCGCCGCCGCGCCGAGCGAGCAGGCGGCGATGTTGAGCCGCCCGCCGTCGAGCCCGGCCATGGCGATCTTGAAGCCCTCGCCCTCCTCGCCCAGCCGGTTGGCCACCGGCACGCGGGCTCCGTCGAAGATGACGGCGGCGGTGGGCTGGCTCTTCCAGCCCATCTTCTTCTCCTGCGCCCCGAAGGAGAGCCCGGGCGTGTCCTTCTCGACCACGATCGCCGAGATGCCCTTCGGCCCCGGCCCACCGGTGCGCGCCATCACGACGTGGACGTCCGAAGCCCCGCCGCCCGAGATGAAGGCCTTGGAGCCGGTGAGCACGTAGGTATCGCCGTCGCGCACCGCCTTGGTCGCGAGCGCCGCCGCGTCCGATCCGGCGCCGGGCTCGGTCAGGCAATAGGAGGCGAAGGTCGCCATGGTGGTCAGATCCGGCAGCCAGCGGGCGCGCTGCTCCGCCGTCCCCCAAGTGTCGATCATCCACGCCGCCATGTTGTGGATGGAGATGTAGGCGGTGGTCGAGGTGCAACCGCGCGCCAGCTCCTCCATGATCACCGCCGCATCGAGCCGCGACAGCCCCGAGCCGCCGACGTCGTCCGCCACATAGATGCCGGCGAAGCCGAGCGAGGCGGCATGCCTCAGCGTCGCGACCGGGAAGGTCGAGGTTGCATCCCACTCGGCCGCATGCGGGGCGAACTCGTCGCGGGCGAACTGCGCGGCGACGTCCTTGAAGGCGTTCGTTTCCTCGGCGAGGGCGAAGTCCATGGAGCGCTCCCGGATGTCGCGGCCGGCACGTCGCGCCCCCGTCCGAGGTCGCGTCCACCGGCCCCCGGCGCCCTTTTCTCGGCGCCGCGTTTCTCCGAGGAGTAGAGAGCGCTCCGAGACCCGTCAATCGCCGCCGTTGCGCGCGGGGCTGTGGCGGAATGCGCAGGGTTTCGGCGAAGGAAGGGTGATGCGGAGGCGGAATGCGCTCGGGGCGGCGGTTCGCGCCGTCCGGACCGGCCGACGCGATCCGATGGACCAGAGACATCGCCGCGATCTCCCCCTTCTCCCCCGAGAGGAGAAGAAAGGGGTCGCCCGCCCCGCGTCCTCCGCCCGGAGCGAACGACCGCTCGCCCCACCTCACCCTTCGGTGATCACCCCCATCGTGACCCGTCCCCGCCCCCCGTGCTATTCACCTCGGCGACGGGGTCGCGAAGGATGCCCCGCGGGGGAACGAACCAGACATGAGCGACAAGCATCTCGAGGCCGGGCGGCTCGCCGCCGACATGGGCGCCATCCTCTCCGGCCGGCGCATGCGCCGCAATCGCCGTACCGACTGGTCGCGCCGCATGGTGCGCGAGAACCGGCTGACGGTCGACGATCTGATCTGGCCGATCTTCGTCCTCGACGGCGAGAACCGGCGCGAGAAGGTCGCCTCCATGCCGGGCGTCGAGCGCGTCTCGGTCGATCTGGCGGTGCGCGAGGCCGAGCGCGCGGCCAAACTCGGCATCCCCGCGCTGGCGCTCTTCCCCTACACCGATCCGGACCTGCGCGACGACTTCGGCACCGAGGCGCTCAACCCGGAGAACCTGATCTGCCGCGCCTGTCGGGCGATCAAGGCGCACGTGCCCGAGATCGGGCTCATCACCGACGTGGCGCTCGACCCCTACACCTCCCACGGCCACGACGGCCTGATGGTGGGCGACGAGATCGTCAACGACGCCACCGTCGCCCGCCTCGTCGCTCAGGCGCTGACCCAGGCCGAGGCCGGCTCCGACATGATCGCGCCGTCCGACATGATGGACGGCCGCATCGGCGCCATCCGTCGCGGCCTCGACGCCCACGGTTTCGAGGACGTGCAGATCATGGCCTATTCGGCCAAGTACGCCTCGGCCTTCTACGGGCCCTTCCGCGACGCGGTCGGCACCAACAAGACGCTGCGCGGCGACAAGCGCACCTATCAGATGGACCCGGCCAACACCGAGGAGGCCATCCGCGAGGCCGCCCTCGACATCGAGGAGGGTGCCGACATGGTGATGGTCAAGCCGGGCATGCCCTATCTCGACATCGTCCGGCGCATCAAGGACGCCTTCGGCGTGCCGACCTTCGCCTATCAGGTGTCGGGCGAATACGCGATGATCGAGGCGGCGGCGGGCAACGGCTGGCTCGACGGCGATCGCGCCATGATGGAGAGCCTGCTCGCCTTCAAGCGCGCCGGCGCCGACGGCATCCTCACCTATTTCGCTCCGCGCGTCGCCGAGAAGCTCAAGGCGGAAGGCTGAGCCATGAGCGGCGCGCGGCGGGATCTCTCGCAAGAGGGTTCCCCGACGGCTTCGCGCCGGGAGGGGAGGGGCGCGGCACGCCGAGTCCGGAAGGGGCGCTCGATCGTCGCCATCGGTCGCCTCGTGTTCGTCTGGTCGCTCCTCCTGCCGCTTCTCGCCGGCTGCGCCGTCGTCGATCCCCTGACGCGGGAGACCTGCATCTCGGTGATCCCGGCGCTCGAAGCCGAGGGCGCGCTCATCACCGTCACGACGGTCGAGCCCGGCGCCGCCGCGCCTCGGAACGTCCGAGTGGCCTACCGCGTCGAGGACGGCCACGGATCGCGCTGCAAGTTCGTCGTCTGCGCCTTCGGCGTCGACACCGCCGCCGGCGACGCCCGGGCGCTGGTCGGCGTTCGCGACCATCACGGCGTCATGAGCGACGGTCGCTTCTACATGTTGCGCCGCTTCTGGCTCGGCGATCCCGCCGCCGTCGCCGAGGCAACGGCGCGGGTGACGATCGACCCCGCCGCCGTGCCGCGCGGGCTCCTCGGCTTGCCGCCCGGACCGGCGCGGGTGCTCCAGACCGCGGTCGACGCCGCGGCGCCGGCCTCGCTCCATGCCCTGCTGGCGCTCGCCTGCGCCCTCGTCTGGGGGCTGGTCGGCCGCATCTTCTTCGCCGTCGGCGATCTCGCCATGCTCGGGGCCTACGGCGCGCTCATCGGTGCGCTGGTCGCCGCCGGCCTCGGCGCCGGAGCGGCGGGCGTGCTCGTCGCCCTCGGCGTGGTGGTGGCGGTGGCGATCGGTGCGAGCTGGGGCGCGGCGCTCGGCCGGGCCGTCTTCGTTCCGCTCGCCTTCCGCTCCGCCCAACCGTTGCTCATCGCCACCGTCGGCCTGTCGATCGCGCTCCAGGAGTTCGTCGCTCGCGCCCAGGGCGCCCGCGAACGTTTCCTCGTGCCGATGTTCAATCAGCCGCGCCTCATCGCCGATGGCCCCTTCACCGTCATGGTGACGCCGATGCGGATGATCGTCGTGGCGCTGGCGGTCGCGGCGACGGTGGCGGTCGTCGCCGTCTTTCCGCGCACCCGGCTCGGGCGCGCATGGCGCGCGGTCTCCGACGACGCGCTGGTGGCACGGCTCTTCGGCATCGATCCGGATCGGGTGCTCGTCGCCACCTTCGCCCTCGCCGCCGCCCTGGCGGCCCTCGCCGGGGCGATCCTGTCGCTCGCCTAGGGCGGCACCGCCTTCCACATGGGAACCATGCTCGGGTTGAAGGCGGTGGTGGCGGCGATCGTCGGCGGCATCGGCTCGCTGCCCGGCGCCGCCCTCGGCGGGGTTCTCGTCGGCCTCGCCGAAACGGTCTGGTCGGCGGCCTTCGGCATCGAATGGCGCGACACCGCCGTCCTGTCGCTGCTCGTCGTTTTCCTGATCTTCCGTCCCGCCGGCCTGCTCGGCGCCGCCGAGACGCCGTCGCCGCGCGACCGGGCCCCCTGACCGACCGACGGAACATGGTCTCGGGAGTCTTACCGCGAATGGTGGACGGAAAATGAATCGTATTCGAACGAATACGTTCACGAGATCTTCAGCAAACTTTCCGTGCCTTCTGTTTTACGGAAATTTCATGATGCAATTTAAGCCGATTTTAGATTCACGCCCGTACATTCTCCTCATGAAAGGGCGAGAAAAAGCCCGCGACGAAATAACGAATACAGTGAGGCTCTACGCAATGAACAGCGTCATGAAGGTCGCCGACTACGGTGTTCGGAACGAGGAGCAGGAAGGCATCCGCCCGCTCTACCTCGAAGCTCTGACCCTCGTCGAACGGCTGCATCGTCGTCTTCTCGACGTCATCAAGGACGAGTTCGATCGCGTCGGCCGCGACGACGTCAACTCGGTGCAGGCGCTGCTGCTGTTCAACATCGGCGGAGCCGAGCTGACCGCCGGCGAACTGCGCACCCGCGGCTACTATCTCGGCTCGAACGTCTCCTACAATCTGAAGAAGCTGGTCGAGGGCGGCTACGTCAAACACGAGCGTTCGCGCATCGATCGCCGCTCCGTCCGCGTCAGCCTCACCGACAAGGGCCGCGAGGTCGCCACCATCGTCGACCGCCTCTACGAACGCCAGCTGCGTTCGATCGAGCAGGTAGGCGGCATCGGCTCGGTCGACTTCAAGACCCTCAACAAGTCGCTGCAGCGCCTCGAGCGTTTCTGGACGGACCAGATCCTCTATCGCCTCTGAGACGTCGTCCTCACGGGACGCGACGTTCGAACGTCGGCCTCGGCCGACGCGAGGGGAGGCGCCGCAGGACCGCCTGGAAGTTGGATCCTCGTTCCATCGCCTCGGCGGCGTGAACATCTCCACGACGATCGCGAAACTCGGGGCCGAGAAATCGGCCCCTTTTCGTGTTCCGGGCGACACGGCGGCGGTGCGCACCGCTCCCATGCGCCGTTCCGCTCTTGCGAACCGCCGCGCCACCGGGTCAGGCTGCGGACCTCCCCCATCGGAGTCGTCGCCCGCATGTCCTCCGCCTCGCGTCTGCATGTCCTGTCGGGCGGTCTGCTCGTCGCGCTCGTCGGCTTCGCCTCCTCCACCGCGATCGTCGTCAAGGGGCTCGAGGCGGTCGGCGCCGGTCCGGCCGAGATCACCTCCGGGCTCGCCGCCGTCTCGATCGCCATGGGGCTCGTCGGCGCCGGGCTCAGCCTGTCGACCCGCATGCCGATCTCCGTCGCCTGGACGACTCCCGGCATGGCGCTTCTGGCCACCACCGGAGCGGTTCCCGGCGGCTTTCCGGCGGTGGTCGGAGCCTTCCTCCTCACCGGCGCGGCGATCGTCGTCGCCGGTCTGTGGGAGCCGCTCGGCCGTCTCGTGGCGGCCATCCCCAAACCGGTCGCCAACGCCATGCTGGCCGGCGTGCTGATGAAACTGTGTCTGGCGCCCTTCGTCGCGCTGGCGCGCCTGCCGATGGCGGCGGCGGTGGTGCTGGCCACTTGGCTGGTGCTGTTCCGCTTCGCCCGCCTGTGGGCGGCCCCCGGCGCGGCCGCGGTGGCGTTGGGCTTCATTCTCTTCACCGGCGACGGCGGCCGGGTCGACCTCACCCTGCCGATGCCGGTCCTGGTGATGCCGGTTTTCGAACCGCAGGCGCTGATTTCGATCGCCCTGCCGCTGTTCCTCGTCACCATGGCGTCGCAGAACATCCCCGGCTACGCCGTGCTCGCCACCTACGGCTATCACCCGCGGTTCCGGCCGCTGCTGCTGACCACCGGCCTCGCCTCGGTCCTGACCGCCCCCTTGGGCGCGCCCACCACCAACCTCGCCGCCATCACCGCCGCGCTCTGCGCCGGCCCCGACGCCGATCCCGACCCCGCTCGACGCTGGCGCGTCGCGGTGGCGGCGGGAGCGATCTACGTCGTCTTCGGTCTCTTCGCCGCGGTGCTCGTCGGTCTCGTCACCCGCACCTCGCCGTTGCTGGTCGAAGCCGCCGCCGGTCTCGCCTTGCTCGGCGCGCTCGGCGCCTCGCTGACCGGCGCCCTCGCCGTCGAGAAGGAGAGGGTGCCCGCCCTCCTCACCTTTCTGACCGCGGCTTCGGGCCTCTCGGTCGCCGGCATCGGTCCCGCATTCTGGGCTCTGGTCGTCGGTCTCCTCGTCCATCTCTTCCTGTCGGTCGGCCGGAAGCCCGGTTGATCGCGGCGTCGCGCCCGGATTGCGGCAAAGGCGCAACACCGCCGCGGAGCGGGCCGAACACGCCGAAGTGAGTCTCGACGGGATCATGAATCGGCCATATTGCCACGCGACCAGAGACGGGACCGCGGCGGTCGCTCCGATTCAGCGGAGCTCGGGCGTCCGAGGTGCCCTCGCGACGCCGCTTCCGCGTCTTCGTGGCGCCGGCGTCCATCGCCGGAGTCGCCCTCGTCGGACCCACGACCCGGTCTCCGGTTCCGACGCCCCCGGTATGGACGGAACCGATCGCGCCCGCGACACGGACCTCGGTGATGGAGAATTCGACGGTGCAGCACAGGTCGACCGCTTCGCTGAACACTCCGAGCCGCCGCGCCCTCCTCGGCGGGCTGGTCGCCCTGTTCGCGGTTCCGGGGATGGCTCGCGCCGAGCAATCGACCCACGAGAGCCCGCTCGAGGCGCTGACCCGTTCGCAGGCGGTGCGCGAGTGGCAGCAGAAGTTCGACGCCGGCGACACCTCCCGCTACGAGCGCATCAAGTCCGACCTGCCGCTGCTCTCGCCCGACACCGTCGCGGCGATGGAAACCGCCATGCCGCGGCTTCAGGACATCGTCGCCCGCGGGGGCTGGCCGCAGGTCGCCTCGAAGCAGAAGCTCAAGATCGGTTCGCGCTCCGAGGTGGTGCAGTTGCTGCGCCAGCGCCTCGCCGTCTCCGGCGACCTGCCGCCCGAGCAGTTGCGCACCGGTTACCGCGACACCTTCGATTCCTATGTCGACGCCGCGGTGCGCCGCTTCCAGGTGCGCCACGGCCTGCGCCCGGACGGCATCGTCGACCACACCGTGCTCGACGTGATGAACGTCCCCGCCGACGTCCGCCTGCGCCAGCTCGAGACCAACCTCATCCGCATCCGCTCGATGTCGGGTTATCTCGGCGATCGCTACGTCTTCCTCAACATCCCGGCCGCCGAACTCGAGATGGTCGAGCAGGGCCGGGTGGTGGAGCGTCACAACGCCGTGGTCGGCAAGATCGACCGCCAGACGCCGGTGCTGTCGTCACAGATCCGCGAGATCAACTTCCATCCCTACTGGCACGTGCCGGTGTCGATCATCCGCAAGGATCTCATCCCCAAGATGCAGACCGAGCCGGATTATCTCGCCAAGAACCACATCCGTATCTACGACCAGCGTGGGCAGGAGGTGCCGCCGGAGGCGATCGACTGGAACTCGGATCAGGCGATGCAGTATCGCTTCCGCCAAGATCCGGGCGGCGACAACGCCATGTCGACGGTGAAGGTGACCTTCCCCAATCCGCACGACGTCTACATGCACGACACGCCGTTCAAGGATCTGTTCGGCGACAACAACCGCTTCTATTCGTCGGGCTGCATGCGCATTCAGAACATCCAGGGCTACGTCACCTGGCTGTTGCGCGACACGCCCGGCTGGACCCCGCAGGCGGTGGAAGACGCCCTGCGCAACGGACAGCGCCTCGACGTCAAGCTGAAGGCGACGGTGCCGGTCTACACCAACTACATCACCGCCTGGGTGACGGTGCAGGGTGTCATCCATTTCCGCGACGACATCTACAACCGCGACGGCGTCGGCATGTTGGTCGCGCAGGAGTGATCCCGGACGCGCGATGCGCCGTTCGGATCGCGAAGACCGGAGCGCCGGCGAGCACGTGCCGGCTCCGCCCCGTCGAGCGGCGGCAACGACCGACACGCTCGCTCCGCCCCGCGGTGGTCCACGCAGGCGCGCGGACGGATTGCGCATCGGAACCGCTCCGGAGCCCGGTGCCTCTCGTCATTCGCCGAGCCGCGACGATTCGTTGCCGCGATCTTTCGGGCGAAACCGGACCCATCGCCTTCGGTTCGAGCGGTTGGTTAACCATTGCTTAGACCGGATCCCGGAAAATCACTCCCCACATGACGTTCGCCGGCTCATCCGTCGCCGGGTGGGTCCACATGTCGGTGGGCGCACGAGAAGGGTCCACGTGGGAGGCTGGAATGCGCATCTCGGTCAAGGTCTCGCTGATCGCCGTCGTGGGAGTTCTGGTGGCGCTTCTGATCGGCCAGGGCCTCATCGCCTATGCCAAGCTGGCCTCGATGCGCGCCGCTCAGGAGGACATCACTCACAACTGGATGCCGGCCGTGGAGAAGGTCGGGGAGGTGAAGTACCTCTACAACCGACTGCGGACACAGGCGTTCCGCCATCTCGCCAACACCGACGAAGCGGTCATGAGCGACGTCGAGAAGCGCATGGAGAAGAACATCGCCTCGCTGGTGAAGGCGTCGAGTGAATTCGAAAAGATGACCTTTTCGGCGGAAAGCGGTGAAGTCTGGAAGAAATTCAAGGAAAATCTGAAGAAGTCGCTCGAGGTTCAGAACAGGATCATCGAGATGAGCCGAACCGACAAGGCGAAGGCGAACTCGCTCATCAACGATACGACCAAGGACTACGACGCGACGATCGACCTGCTCGACCGCGCCAAGACGATCAGCAGCAAGGGAGCCGACACGGCCGAAGCCGGGGCCGACGAGACCTATGCCTCCGGTGTGCGCGACAGCGCGCTCGTCGGCGTCCTGGCCCTTCTCACCGGCATCGGCGCCGGCGTTTTCGTCGTTCTGGGGGTCACCTCGCCGCTGCGCGCCCTGACCGAGGCGATGGGCGCGGTGTCGCGTGGCCGGTTGGAAACCGAGATTCCTTCGACCGATCGAGCCAACGAGATCGGCGACATCGCCCGCACGCTCGTCGTCTTCCGCGACGGTCTGGCCGAGGCCGAACGGCTCCGCGCCGAGCGGAGCCGGCATGAAGCCGAGACGGCGGAACACCTCGCCGGCGAACGCCACCGGATCGCCGATCGCTTCATGGCCACCATGGGCGGGCTGGCGGAGCGTTTCGTCCGATCGTCGGGCGAGGTGGCGACCGCCGCTCGCAATCTCTCCGCCACCGCCGAGGAGACCGCCGACCGGACCCGGTCGGCCTCCCTCGCCGCCGAAGAATCGAGCGCCAACGTCCGGACCGTCGGATCGTCCGCCGAGGAACTCACCGCCGCGGTTCGCGAGATCGACGATCGTGTCGCCCGTTCGACCCGCATCGCCGACACCGCGGCCGAGGAGGTCGGGTCGACCGAGGCGAACATCCGCGGCCTGTCGGAGGCGGCCGAACGCATCGGCGACGTCGTCGAGCTGATCCGCGACATCGCCGGCCAGACCAACCTTCTCGCCCTCAACGCCACGATCGAAGCGGCGCGTGCCGGTGAGGCCGGCAAGGGTTTCGCCGTCGTCGCCTCCGAGGTCAAGCAACTCGCCGCGCAGACCGCCAAGGCGACCGACGAGATCGCCCAGAAGATCGGCGAGATCCAATCGGCGACCAACGAGACCGTGACCTCGATCGGCCGCATCGTCGACATCATCGGCTCCATCCGCGAGATGACGCAGTCGATCGCGCATGCGGTGGGACGCCAGGCCGCCGCCACCGGCGAGATCACCGGCAACACCGCCCGAGCCACCGAAGGTGCGTCGCTCGTCGCCTCCAACATGGTCGGGGTAGGGCGGGCGGCCGAGGTGACCGGCGTCGCCGCCGGCGGCCTGCTGACCCTCTCGGGCGACCTGTCCGCCCAGGCCGACGAACTGACCAGAGAGGTCCGCAGCTTCGTCGCCACGCTGCGCTCGGCCTGACGCGCTCCACCGACTCCGGCGCCCGTGCCGCTTCGGCCGTGGGCTCGACGAAGCGGCGAGAGCGGCCGTGCATTTCAGGGCATCCTCGAAGGGGGAGATTCGTCGCGCGTTTCGTGCTATCGGGCGCGCGACGACGACAGCCGAGCCGGCTCGTGAACCGAGAGGTGCCCGCATGACCACTTCGCCCGCCCCCCTGTTCCCGGGGTTCTTCACCGCCGGTCTCGCCGAGAGCGACCCGGCTCTCGCCAAGTCGATCGCCGACGAGTTGCATCGCCAGCAGGACGAGATCGAGCTGATCGCCTCCGAGAACATCGTCTCCAGGGCGGTGCTCGAGGCGCAGGGCTCGGTGATGACCAACAAATACGCCGAAGGCTATCCGGCCAAGCGCTACTACGGCGGCTGTGAATGGGTCGACGTCGCCGAGACCCTGGCGATCGAGCGCGCCAAGCAGCTCTTCGGCGCCGAATACGCCAACGTGCAGCCGCACTCCGGCGCCCAGGCGAATCAGGCGGTGTTCTTCAGCCTCCTCGCCCCCGGCGACGCCTTCATGGGTCTGGATCTGGCCTGCGGCGGTCACCTCACCCACGGCTCGCCGGTCAACCAGTCGGGCAAATGGTTCCGCCCGGTGCCCTACAAGGTGCGCCCAGACACCCACCTCATCGACTTCGACGAAGTGCGCGACCTCGCGCGGAAGGAGCGCCCGAAGCTGATCATCGCCGGCGGCTCGGGCTATCCCCGCCGCATCGACTTCGCCACCTTCCGCGAGATCGCCGATGAGATCGGCGCCACCTTCATGGTCGACATGGCGCATTTCGCCGGCCTCGTCGCCGGTGGCGCCCATCCGAACCCGCTCGATCATGCCCACGTGGTGACCACCACCACCCACAAGACCCTGCGCGGTCCGCGTGGCGGCATGGTGCTCTCCCGCGACGCCGATCTCGGCAAGAAGATCAACTCGGCCGTCTTCCCCGGCCTGCAGGGCGGCCCCTTGATGCACGTCATCGCCGCCAAGGCGGTGGCCTTCGGCGAGGCGCTGCGTCCGGAGTTCGCCACCTACGCCGCCAACGTCGTCGGGAACGCCCGAGCGATGGCCGAGGCGCTGCTCGAGGAGGGCCTCGACCTCGTCTCCGGCGGCACCGACACCCACCTGATGCTGGTCGACCTGCGGCCCAAGAAGGCCACCGGCACGGTGACCGAGAAGGCGCTGAAGCGCGCCCACATCACCTGCAACAAGAACGGCATCCCCTTCGATCCGGAGAAGCCGATGATCACTTCGGGCGTCCGCCTCGGCACCCCGGCCGGCACGACGCGCGGTTTCGGCGAGGCCGAGTTCCGCGAGATCGGCAAGATGATCGGCGAGGTGGTGAACGGCATCATGAAGAACGGCCCGGAAGGCGACGGTCAGGTCGAGGCCCGCGTCCGCGAACGGGCCACCGCGCTGTGCCGCCGCTTCCCGATCTACGGCTGAGCGACGCCGCTCCCTCCGAGAACACCGAAGGCCGCGGAGCGATCCGCGGCCTTCGTGTGTTCGAGGGGGAGGGGCGTGGGTGCCTCCGCCCGCCTTCGTCAGTTCACCCGCTTGATCCGGTCGCGCGCCGTCGGTTCGACCGTTCCCTTGGCGATGATGTGGGCCTC
>JAOTSD010000147.1 GCA_030247555.1 Siculibacillus sp.
GCCAGTCGCGCGAAGCGCCGGCGGCGGTCGATTCGAGCGCTTCGTACTCCGCCTCGGCGGCGAGACGGCGGTCGGCGTCATCGAGGCGCGCGCCGACGGAACTGCCCGCCCAGGCCTCGAGCAGTGGTGCGGCGCCCGCCGAGGTGGCCTTCGCCGGGGTCGGTGACGACCCGACGAGCCCCCCGGTCAAGGTGCCGGCGACGGATCCCAGGCTCGACTTCGACGTCGTCTCGCCGCAGGCGGTGAGCAGCGCGGCGAGGCTCGCGACGGCGATGATGGACCACGGCGACATGTGCGGCTTTCCGGATGGCGATCGGAGCGGGTCGAGGCTTCGTCGGCGGGGGGAGACGAAGCGGGTTCGGTGTGTTTCTGGCGAGGCATCATGGCCGAAATCGGTCGACACGTCAGGAAGAATCACAGCGCAGGCAGAACGAGACGGCAGCGCAGACCGCCCAGCGGCGAGCGTTCGAGGTCGAATTCGCCGCCGTAGAGAGCCGCCAGTTCATTGACGATCGACAGTCCGAGACCGCTACCGGGCACCTTCTGATCGAGGCGGTGGCCCCGTTTCAGCGCCTCCTCGCGGCCGGCCGGATCGATGCCCGGACCGTCGTCGTCGACCAGAACGACGAAGAAGTGCCGGTCGGTGCCGGCGACCTCGTCGGCCATCCGCACCGTGATCTCGACCCGCCCCTCGGCCCATTTGCAGGCGTTGTCGACGAGATTGCCGAGGGCTTCCTCGAGATCCTCGCGCTCGCCGCGAAAGCGGATGCCGGCCTCCACCGTCTCGGACAGTTCGATCAGGCGGGCGTCGTGGATGCGGCGCATGGCCCGCGCCAACCGTTCGATCACGGGAGCGACGTCGGTGACGACGCCGATCACCCGTCGTTGGGCGGCCAGACGGGCGCGTTCGAGATGGTGCTCGACGTGCTCGCGCATCAGCCCGACCTGCTCGACCACGTGTGGCGCGATCGTGCAATCCGAGCCGCGGGCCTCGTTGAGCAGCACCGAGATCGGCGTCTTCAGCGCGTGGGCGAGATTGCCGACGTGGGTGCGGGCGCGCTCGGTCGCTTCGCGATTGGCCTGGATGAGGGCGTTGAGCTCGTCGGCGAGCGGCGCGATCTCGGCGGGAAAGGCCCCCTCGAGGCGCTCGGCCTCGCCGGCACGGATGCGCATCAGCGCGTCGCGCATGCGGGCGAGCGGAGTCAGTCCCAGCCGCACCTGCACCACCGTGGAGATCGCCAGACCGAGGCCGACCACCGCCAGGAGGAGCGCCGTGCGCCAGGAGAAGCCCGAGACGTCGGCCTCGAGATCGCCGGCGTTGCCCGCCACCGCGAGGCGGAAGATCTCACGGCCGTCGAAATCGACCTCGCGTTCGAGCATGCGCAGATTCTGGCCGTCGGGGCCGTCGAGATAGGCCCGCATCACCCGGTCGCGGTCGGGGCGGGTGCCGATGTCGCTCGGCAGGCGAAGGACCTCGCCGGTCAGCGACGGCGAGGTCAGGGCGACGCGCCCGTCGGCGGCGTGGCGCACCACCCAGTACCAACCCGACAGCGGCAACTCGAATCGCGCCTCGCCGAGATTGTCGGGCTGACGGAAGGTCCCGGCGCCGTCGGCTTGGGTGGCGAGTGCGCCGACCAACGTCTTCAGATAGACGGCGAGGCGCTCGTCGAAGGAACGTTCGACCGAGCCGCGATAGACGGTGATGAGGACGAAGCCGGCGACGGCGAGCGACAGGGCGCTCCACAGGGCGGCCAGCAGGAAGAGGCGTCGGGCGAGCGAGCTAGCTTGCATCGACCGTCGAGCCCACGGAATAGCCGAGGCCGCGGATGGTCTGGATCAGGTCGACCCCGAGCTTCTTGCGCAGGCGCCCGACGAAGACCTCGATGGTGTTGGAATCGCGGTCGAAATCCTGATCGTAGAGGTGCTCGACCAGTTCGGTGCGCGACACCACCCGCCCCTGGTGCATCATCAGGTAGGCGAGCAGCCGGTATTCGTGGGACGTCAGGCGGACCGAGCGGCCGTCGACCGTGACGCGGCCGGCACGGGTGTCGAGCGTCACCGGGCCGACGGTGATCTCGTTGGAGGCGAGGCCGGCGGCACGGCGCACCAGAGCGCGGATGCGGGCCTGGACCTCCTCCATGTGGAAGGGTTTGGCGACGTAATCGTCGGCGCCGGCGTCGATGCCGGCCACCTTGTCGGACCAGCGATCGCGCGCCGTGAGCAGAAGCACCGGCATCTTGCGGCCGCCGCGGCGCCACTTCTCGAGCACGGTGATGCCGTCGATCAGCGGCAGGCCGATGTCGAGGATCACCGCGTCGTAGGGTTCGGTGTCGCCGAGGAAATGACCCTCCTCGCCGTCGGTGGCGGAGTCCACCGCATAGCCGGCCTCCTGGAACGCTTCGACGAGCTGACGATTGAGGTTCTTGTCGTCTTCGACCACCAACAGGCGCACGCCGTTTCCCCTTCACCTCGCGACGATCCGACGATGCGGCTCACTTGTCGCCGCCATCGTACACCAAGCGGCCCGAACTCGCATCGAGCAGCACGCGGCGCACGCGCCCGGCGTCGTCGAGGAGCGTGACGCGATAGACGAGGATCGGACCGCGGCGACAGAGGTCGGCGCGGACGATGTCGCCGGTGAGGCCGCGGCGGATCTCGGCGAGCCGACGCACTTTGCCTTCGGCGAGCAATTCCTGGACGACCGCCCCGGTGAGGCACTCCGACGGCTTCGGCATCTCCGCGGCGCGCAGACCGCCGCCGCAGAGGAGAGCCGGTACCAGGACGAGGAGTGCGCGGCGATTCATGGGCGGACCCTAGCGAGTTCGCTCTGAACCGACCATGAACACCCCACTCCACCCGTTCAACGGCGGGTGAGGACGCCGACCGGACCGTCGGTGAGGAAGCGCAGCACGGTGTTGGCGACGCCGAGGCCGGTGACGATCAGTCCGGCGGTCGTGGGGCCGGCGAGATCGGCCCAGTCGGTGGCGATCAGCACACCGAGGACGGCGGCGGCGAGATTGAGCGCGAGAGTGCGATAGCCCTTCATCTTTCTGTTCCTCGTGAGAGTTGACGTCGTTTCGACGCGGCGGCGCCGCGCCGGTCATTCGAATTCCCAGATCCAGACGACACCGGCGGCGCCGGCGCCGCCCGGGCGGCCGGTGGCGGAGGAGGAGACCGCGGCCCCGGACCCCCCGGAACCACGCGCCGTGCCGGTCGAGCCGTTGCCGTTGCCGACCGAGCCGCGCCCGCCGCCGCCGAAGAAGGACGGCGCGCCGTTGCCCGAGACGATGGTCGCCCCGTCCAGACGCAGGCCGGCCGCACCCGGGGTGCCGGCGAGGAGCATGTCGCCGGCGGTGGCGGTGCCACCGTAGCCCGGCAACGCGGTGTCGAAGCTCGTTCCGGCGGCCATACCGGCTCCGCCGGAGCCGCCGCCGGCGACGACGTCCGAGCCGAACGAGGTCGAGC
>JAOTSD010000148.1 GCA_030247555.1 Siculibacillus sp.
CCCTTCACCCTGGTCCAGACCTACGATCTGCGGCTGCCGCTCGCCCATTTCGACCTCTACCGCCTCGGCGGCCCGGAGGAACTCGACGAAATCGGCTTCGACGAGATGCTGCGCGACCGCGCCGTGCTGGTCGAATGGCCCGATCGCGCCGGCGAGCGCCTGCCGGCGGAGGCGTTGGTGGTGGCGATCGAGCCGGGGGCCTCGCCCACCGCCCGCGTCGTTCGTCTCGCCGGTCCCGCCGATCTGTGGGGCGGCCGGCTCGCCCGCACCGCCGGCCTGCGCGCCTTCCTCGCCGCCGCCGGCCGCGGCCTCGCCCATCGCCGCCACCTCCAGGGCGACGCCTCGTCGCGCTCCTACGAGCGAGTGCGGTGTGATGGCGAGACCGCGGTGCTGATGAACCACCCGCCCGAGCCCGACGATGCCGCCGCCCGCGCCCGCATCGCCGCCCGCGCCGCCGCCAAGCTCGCCGAAGGAACGCGCCCCTTCCTCGCCTTCGCCCTCGGTCTCGCCGCGGTCGGCGTCGGCGTGCCGCGCGTCCTCGCTCACGATCTGCATGCCGGATACATGCTGCTCGAGGACCTCGGCTCGGAGAGCTGCGTCGCCGGCTCGCCTCCGACGCCGATCCCCGAGCGCTTTCGCGCCGCCGTCGAACTCCTCGCCGATCTCCACGGCCGCGACCTTCCGGCGACCCTTCCCGACGGCACGGGTGGCGACCTCGTCGTCCCCGCCTACGACCGCGCCAACTACGAGGCCGAGGTTTCGGTCTTTCTCGACTGGGGCATGCCGCATCTCCTCGGCCGACCGGCGACCGCCGACGAGCGCGCCGGCTTCCTCGCCCTGTGGCGGCCGCTCTTCGACGAGATCCTCGCCGGGCCGCGGACCTGGTGCCTGCGCGATTACCACTCGCCCAACCTCCTGTGGCTCGCCGATCGCGAAGGCCTCGCCCGCATCGGGGTTCTCGATTTTCAGGACACGATCTTCGGTCACCCCGCCTACGACGTGGCGAGCCTCGTCGAGGACGCCCGCGTCGACGTCTCCGTCGAACTCGAGGCCGAACTGACCGCCGCCTACGTCGCGGCCCGCCGGCGTGCCGATCCCGCCTTCGACGAGGCCGGCTTCCGCCGCGCCCTCGCGATCCTCGCCGCCCAGCGCAACACCCGCATCCTCGGCGTCTTCGCCCGGCTGAAGGCGCGCGACGGCAAGCCGCACTATCTCGCCCACGTGCCACGGCTCTGGGGATACCTCGCCCGAGCCCTCGACGAACCGGTGTTGCACCCGCTGAAGCTCTGGTATGAGGAGGCCGTGCCGGCCGATCGGCGCGGCGGGGTGCGCTTCGGCTGATCCCGGTCGCACCGCGGCCCCGCCCTCGATCGCCCCGAGACGCCCGCCGAGAGCCGCATGCCGCCCGTCCCCTCCCGCCGTCCCACCCACGCGATGGTGCTCGCCGCCGGCCTCGGCAAGCGCATGCGCCCGATCACCGCGACCACGCCCAAGCCCCTGGTCGAGGTCGGCGGCCGCTCGCTGATCGACCACGGCTTCGTCAAGCTGCTCGCCGCCGGTGTCGAAGTCTGCGTCGTCAACGTCCACTACCTCGCCGATCTGGTCGAGGTGCACGTCCGCAAGTGCCGCACCCCGGAGATCGTCATCTCCGACGAGCGCGAGGCGCTGCTGGAGACCGGCGGCGGCGTCGTCAAGGCGTTGCCCCATCTCGGCGCCGAGCCGTTCTACGTCTACAACTCCGACAGTTTCTGGATCGAGGGCATCCGTTCCAACCTCGATCTCCTCGCCGCCCGCTGGGACGACGAGACGATGGATGGGCTCCTGCTGCTCGCTCCGATCGTCGGATCGATCGGCTATTCGGGCACCGGCGACTTCTTCATGGACGAACTCGGCCGCCTCGTCCGCCGCGGCGAGCGTCGGGTGGCGCCTTTCGCCTATGCCGGCGCGGCGATCTTCCATCCGCGCTTCTTCCGCGACGCCCCGGCCGGCGCCTTCTCGCTCAACCGCCTGTTCGATCGGGCGATCGAGGAGGGGCGCCTCTACGGCCAGCGCATGGAGGGCATCTGGCTCCACGTCGGCACGCCGGAAGCGATCGTCGAGGCCGAGCGCGCCATAGCCGAGAGCGCCGACTGAGACCTCGGAGGGGAGGGACCGGATGACCGCCGACACGGACGCCTCCACCCCGCGCCCCTCGCTCGCCGCGCTTCCCCGCGTCGTCTCGATCGACGCCGGTCGACCCTTCCTGCCGACGTTGGTCGGCGCTCTCCTCGACGGCGATCTGGTGCCGACCTTCCGCTGGGACGGCGCCGATCCGCTCGCCCTCGCCGATGTGACGATCCTGGTGCCGACCCGTCGCGCGGCGCGTGCCCTCGAGGTGGCCTTCCTCGCCGAGATCGCTCGGCGCGGCGGACCGCCCTCGATGCTGCTGCCGGCCATCCGCCCCCTCGGCGACGTCGACGCCGACGAGGATCTCTTCGCCGCCGACGGCGGCGACGAGCCGGTGGCCACCCTCTTCGAACGCCGTCTGGTCATGGCGCGCCTCGTTCTCGGCTGGACGCGAGCCCTCGCCGGCGCGCTGCTCAATCCGACGACCGGAGCGGCACCGACACTGCCGTCGAGCCCGGCCGAGGCGGTGCGCCTGTCGACGGCGCTGCTCACCCTGATGGATCAGGTGGTCTCGCAAGGGGTCGCATGGTCCGCGCTCGACGATCTGGTGCCCGACGATCACGCCGCCTACTGGCAGATGACCCGGGCTTTCCTGGCGATCGTCGCCGACACCTGGCCGCGGCACCTCGCCGAGCGCGGTCTCGCCGACCCGGCGGTGCGCCGCCACGCCGCGGTTCGCCGAGAGGCCGCCCGCCTCGCCGCCGATCCGCCGCGAGGGCCGGTGATCGCCGCCGGTTCCACCGGTTCGGTGCCCTCGACCGCCGAGTTGATCCACGTGGTGAGCCGGCTCGAGAAGGGCGCCGTCGTCCTGCCGGGTCTCGACTTCGATCTCGACGATGCGGCCTGGGTGGCGCTCGAACCGGCGGCCGGCGTCGGGGAACCGGCCCCCGGCCATCCGCAATACGGCCTGCGCCTGCTTCTCGACACCCTCGGCGTCGAGCGTGCCGACGTCCGCCGCATCGGTGCCGCGCCCGACGCTCGCCGGGCGGCGCGCCTGCGGCTCCTGTGCGAGAGCCTGCGCCCGGCGGCCACGTCGGAAGCCTGGGCCGGCTTCGCCGCCGAGCTCGGCGACGGCGCCTTCGATCTCGACGCCGCCCTCGACGGCCTGTCGCTGATCGAGGCGCGCAGCGAGGGCGAGGAGGCGCTCGCCGTCGCCCTCGCCCTGCGCGAGGCCGTCGAAGATCCGGCGAAGACGGCGGCCCTCGTCACCCCGGACAGCGTCCTCGCCCGGCGCGTCGCCGCCGAACTCGCCCGCTGCGGCCTCGACATCGACGATTCCGCCGACCA
>JAOTSD010000030.1 GCA_030247555.1 Siculibacillus sp.
GAGACAGCCCCATGACGTGTTCGCGAAGCCCGTGGAAATTCGCCTCGCCGGCGGATCCGGCGTCGACCAGAGTGGTGACGCCGCGCGCCGCGCCGCATTGTTCGGGCCGGATGGAGATGTCGGTGCCGCCCCACCAGACGTGGGTATGGAGATCGACCCAGCCGGGAGAAAGGAAGGCGCCGGCGGCGTCGACGCGCCGCGCCTCGGCCGGAGCCCGCGATGCGATCCCGGGTCCGGCGGCGAGCACCCGCCCTTCGGCGTCGATCGACACGTCGATGCGGGCGGGCGCGCCGGGAAGATCGGTGAACCCGATCGGACGGGCGTCGGTGACGAGAACCGGGGCCTTCGCGGCGGCGAAGAGATCGTCGAGCATCAGGTGGTCCTCGCGAGACGGGGGTCGAGAAGATCGCGCAGCGCATCGCCCATCACCTGGAGCGACATCACCGAGGCGACGATGGCGATGCCGGGGAACCACATGATCCAGCCGGCCTGATCCATGAACTGACGGCCCATGGCGATCATCGTGCCCCAGGTCGGCACGTCCGGCGAGACGCCGACGCCGAGGAAGGAGAGGCCGGCCTCGGCCAGGATGGCGTTGGCGAAGATGAAGGTCGCCTGCACGGTGATCGGCGAGGCGAGATTGCGCAGCACGTGGCGGATCAGGATCCGGTGGGTCGGCACCCCGAGCGCCCGAGCCGCCTCGACATAGGCGAGTTCGCGGATGACCAGCGTCGAGGCGCGCACCACGCGGGCGGCGCGCGGCGCATAGACGATGCCGAGCGCCAACACGACGTTGACGGCGTTGGGACCCAGCGCGGCGACCAGCGCGATGGCGAGCAGGATGTCCGGGAAGGCCATCATCGCGTCGATGAGCCGGGAGAGCGGTCCGTCGAGCTTGCGGAAATAGCCGGCGAGGAGACCGAGCGTCACGCCGATCAGGCAGGAGACGACGACCACGGATCCGCCGACGGCGAGCGAGATCCGTCCCGCCCAGACGGTGCGGGAAAGCACATCGCGGCCGAATTCGTCGGTGCCGAAGAGATGGGCCAGCGACGGCCCCTGCAGACGCGAGACGATCGACAGCTTCGACGGCGGATAGGGCGCGACCCAGGGCGCGAGGAGCGCCGCGACGATCACCAGGGCGAGGACGATCGCCGCGCCGACGGCGGGCGGACGTCGCAGGAGCCCGGAGATCAGGCTCTCGTCGGCGGAGATGGGAGCGGAGGCGGCCATCAGTACCTCACGCGCGGATCGACCGCGAGATAGAGCATGTCGATGACGAAGTTGATCAGCACGTAGAGGCCGGCGACGACGAGAAGCGTCCCCTGGATCACCGGATAGTCGCGGCGCAGCACCGCCGAGACCACCAGCGAGCCGACGCCGGGCAGCCCGAACACCGTTTCGGTGACGATCGCGCCGGAGACGAGCAGCGCCGCGGTGAGTCCGACCACGGTGAGGATCGGGATCAGCGCGTTCTTCAGCGCGTGTTTCAGCACCATCCGGATCTCGCCCATGCCCTTGGCCCGGGCGGTGCGGACGTAGTCGTCGCCGAGCACGTCGAGCATGCTCGCCCGGGTGAAACGGGCTATCAGCGCCGAGGAGACGATGCCGAGCGCGAACGCCGGCAGCACCAGATGATGGAGCCGCTCGGCCAGAGAGGCTCCCGGCCCGCCGTAGCCCGACGGGTCGAACCAACCGAGCTTCACCGCGAAGACCTGCATCAGCACGAGACCGAGCCAGAAGCTCGGGATCGAGGCGACGAAGACGGCGGTGGTGGTCGTCACCTGATCGAAGAACGATCCCCGCCGATAGGCCGAGAGGATGCCGACCGGCAGGGCGATGCCACAGGCGACGAGGAGCGAGAACAGAGTGAGGAAGAAGGTCGGTTCGGCCCTCTCCCACAACGCCTGTCCGACCGGCCGGGCGAGGAAGATCGACTGGCCGAGATCGCCGGTCACGAGGCCGGCGACGTAGCGCCCGTACTGGACGAGGAGCGAGGAGTCGAGGCCGAGGCGGGCCCTGAGGTCCGCCACGTCCTGCGGCGTCGCGTCGGGCCCGAGCATCATCGCCGCTGGATCGCCCGGGGCGACCCGGACGACGACGAAGACGATGGTCACGACCAGAGCCATGACCGCGACCATCTCGACGAGGCGGCGCAGGATCACTCGGGCCACGATGTCACTTCTCCAGCCAAGCGTTCCAGAAATAGGGCCACGGCGCCGGGGTGACACCCTCGAGCTGCGGCGCCTTGGCGGCCAGCGCATTGAAGTTGCCGACCTTGTAGGCCGGAGCCTCGGCGTAGATCACCTTCTGCACCTCGGCCCAGGCGGCGAGGCGCGCCTTCGGTTCGGTCGCCTTGTTGAGGGCGTCGATCGCCGCGGCCTTGGCCGGGCTCGCCCACCAACCGGGCGCCGCGTCGGACATGAAGCCGATCAGCGCCGGCTCGGGCAGGAACGGACTGTGGGTGATGTAGATGTCCCACAGCGCCGGATCGGCGCGGCGCTGGACCAGCGTCGCCCACTCGACCACGTCGAGCTGGACCTTGAAGCCGGCCGCCTTCAGATACTCCTGAGCCACCAGAGCCAGCTTGTAGTGGAACTCGTACTGGCGCGAGGTGAGGATGCGGATCGGCTTGGAGCCGTCGTAGCCGGCCTTCTTGACCAGCGCGGCGGCGGCGTCCGTCGCCCCCTGCGGCTTGTAGGCTTCGGTGCCGGCGGTCGTCGACCAGACGTATTCCTTGGGATACATGGCGCCGTCGACGGAGAAGAACTCCTTGGAGCCGAAGGCGGCGGTCATCATGTCTTCCGGCGCCAGCGCCGCCTGCACCGCCTTGCGCAGAATGAGGTCGGTGAACGGGCCGGCCTTGGTGTTCATGACGAACATCGGCCAGCCGAAGGGTTTCAGCATCACCGGCTTCGCCTTGCCGGCCTTGACCCGGTCGAAGGACTCGATCGGCAAGCTGTCGACATAGGCGAACTGGCCGGCGACCGAGCCCTCGACGCGGGTGTTGGCGTCGGGAACCGGCACGAAGCGGATCTCGTCGAGCCACTGCTTGCGGGCGCCGCCGTAGCCGTCCGGCTCCCCGGCACGGGAGGCGTAGCCGTCGAAGCGGACGAGTTGGATGTACTGATCGGGCTTGCGCTCCTTCAGCAGGTAGGGACCGGTGCCGACGATCTTGGTCAGCGTGTCCTCGTTGTTGGCGGCCGGCACGACGATCGCCGCCGAGTTGTTGAAGGCGAGGAAGGCGGTGAGCGGCGCATAGGCGGCCTTCAACGTGATCTTGACCGCCGCGTCGCCGTCCGCCTCGATCGAGACGACGTTGGCGGCGACCTGCTTGCCGCGCGAACCGATCTTCATCCAGCGCTGGAGCGAGGCGACGACGTCCTTCGAAGTCATCGTCGTGCCGTCGTGGAACTTGACGCCCGAGCGCAACGGGATGCGGTAGACCGTACCGCCGGCCGAGATCTCCGGCAGGGTGGCGGCGAGCAACGGCGTCGGCGCCCAGGCCTTGTCGAAGGTGTAGAGTGTCTCGAAGACGTGCTGCGAGATGATGCCGACGAGGTCGGCGGTGGAGGAGACCGGATCGAGCGTCGGCGGCTCGCCGATGGTCGCCACATCGATGACCCCGCCACGGGCCGGCGCGGCGAAGGCGACGTCGCTCAGGCCGACGATCGCGATCGCGGAGGAAAGCAGAATCCGAACTGTTCCGTTCATGGTGGGCTCCCTGCTTGTTATTCCATTTTAATGGAATAACATCTCTTATTATGTTATAAGATCTCACCGAGCCGCCCGCTTGTCAAATGCCGGTTCGTCTCGGACGCGCGATCCGGCCGTGCGAAATCCCGTCGATCGGACGCGCGCCGTCACCGCGCCCGAGGGCACGCCACCGACGCGACGGGGGATGTCGGATGGAAGGGACCGCGAGGTCGGCCCGGACACGAGGAACTCCCGCTCGGTCGGAGGACGGGCTCGGCGGCGCGTGACGTCGGCTCCTAGTCGAAGCCGGCCCGAAAGATCGTCGCGGTGAGCGTCACGTGTGCGTCGAGCGGCGGGTGGAGTTCGAAGGCTCTCGGTTCACGGGAGAAGTTCCACAGCCGCAGGAGGCTCCATTCGGATCGACGTTCCTCGGCCGTGGCCAGTTCGTTGCGCGTGATGTGGAAGGGAGTGCGCTCCCAACCGTTCGTGGTCTTCACCTCGATGAGCCGCGGTCTGCCGTCCGGTGTGAAGCTGGCGATGTCGTAACCGGCGCCGTCGCCTTCGTCGCGGGACACCCAGCGTACTCCGCGCGCCAGGTCGCCACGGCCGTGACCTCTCAACGTACCGCGTTCGTGATCGAACACGAATTCCTCTCCCGCATGCCCCAGAACACGATTGCGAGCATCGCGCTCGGCGACGTCGAAGCGACGGGCGATGTCCAGCATCTGCTCGAGCTCGTCCGGCGGCGGTCGGTTGCTCAGTGTGGGAGGCGGTCCGATCCAGACCGATGCGCCCTCGCGGAAGCCCGCCGGGGCATCCACGAACCGCGGCCGCGCGAGCCATCCCGGGTTGGCGGCGAGCCAGCGTGCGACCGCATCGACGAGTGTCCCCTGAAAATTGAAAGCCGGTTTGTATCCGGGGATCCACTCTTCCCCCAGACCTTTCAGAACCGCGCTGATGTTCTGGTGCTTGAACTCGATCGAACTCTCGGAACGATCGGACACGCGACGCAGCAAAGCTCGTCGATGCTCGGCCTTGTTGTAGGGGCGCCCTGCGGAATCGGCCTGCAGCATCGCGAAGTAGTCCGCGACGATCAGATCGTTCTCGGTGTCGGACCAAGGCTCGTTCGACATCGACACAGCCTAGCGATGCTCGCAGGCTCTGTCACCGTTCCCGCAACGCCGCCGATACCACGGCTCACCGGGTCGGCTTCAAAGCGCCGCGGCTTCCGACGGGGCCGCCCGGTCGAGATCTTCGGCGCGTTCGGCGATCTCGCCCTCGCTCGCGGGCATGTGGTCGAGGCGGAACATGACGCCGATCAGAACGGCGGTCGCCGCCAGCATCATCACGTAGCCGAAGAGCCACATGACCAACGGCACCAGCAGGAAATACGCCCGCATGCCGAACCAGTAGAACCGGCCGGAGCGCTCGAACTGCGAGATGACGATATCCGTGGGGACGTGCCCCCAGCGACCGGAGATCGGCACGTTGATCATGTAGCCGACGTGATGGAACTGCCGGATCGCCATCGTGAAGCAGAGGAAGGCGACGAAGAGATCGACGAGGATGGTGAGCGTCTTGATCGTCCACATGGTCGACCCGGCCGGCCCGGTCAGACTGAGGGCGTGCCAGCTCGCCTCGAGCCGGTCGCCCTGGGCGCTGAGAGTGAGGACACCGATGATCAGCAACACCGCGGTCGAGGCGAGGAAGGTCGCCGCCATGGTGGAATTGCGCAGGGTCTGGATCGCGAGGATGTCCTTCCCCTCGGCCATGATGGCGCGGGTCCAGGCGGCGCGCGAACGGCGCATCGTCGCCTGGAACGTGTAGTTAGGGTTGCGCGCGACCTTGCGGGAGAGGAAGACGTGGTACCCGACGAGCGCGCCCAGCGTGAGCGCCAGGGCCGCGAGGTCGGCGAGGTCGGCGACCGCCGCCGGCGACGACGGAACGAATTCGGAGATGCCCATCTTCCGCGCCTCACTCGCCGAAGAAGGGGAACGGCTTGTCGACCGGTTCGCGACGCTCTTTCGGCGGCTCCGCCGCCTCGCCGCGCAGCCGTTCGAGAATGCGCCGCAGCCAGCCGGAATCGGCAGCAGGAGAGCGACGACGCGATCTCGGCGACGGCACGGCGAGGACGATGGACCGCATGGGTGGGTGACCTCGATCGAAGGGGAGGTCAGGTTGCCTCGCGGGTCTGACGCCGACCTGACGGCATCATGAAATCTCTGTCAGGTTCCGATCTCCGTCGGCTTCTCCGGCGGCGGCGGGAAGGTGACGACGACCGCGAGCCCGGGGTCGGCATCCTCGAGGGCGAGTTGCGCCCCGTGATGGCGCACCACCGCGTCGACCACGGCGAGGCCCAGGCCGGTACCCGGCAGATGCCGGCTCTCGTCGAGGCGAACGAAACGCCGGAGCACGCGCCGTCGGTCTGCTTCCCGAATGCCGGGGCCGTCGTCGGCGATGCGCAGGATCGTCCGGCCGCCGTCACGGCGCAGCGACACTTCGATGGCGCCGCCGGCGGGGGTGTGGCGCAGGGCGTTGTCGACGATGTTGGAGAGCGCCTGGAACAGAAGATTGCGGTCGGCGGCGACCAGTGCGGGCCCGTCGGCGACGGTGAGGCGCAGGGTCTGCCCCTTCTCCTCGGCGGTCGGTACGAAATAGTCGACGAGGCCCGACAGGGCCTCCGCCGGCTCCCCCGGCTCGAAGCGCGACGCCACGCCGTGCTCCAACCGCGCGATCGACAGGAGCGCTTCGAAGGTTTCGAGGATCTGATCGAGATCGGCGACGCAATCGGCGAGCGCCGCCTCCGTCTCCGGAGCGGCGGGCGCGGAAAGCTGCAGGTACTCCAGCCGCCCGCGGACGCGGGACAGCGGGCTGCGCAGGTCGTGGGCGATGTCGTCGGTGACGTGGCGCGTCGCCGCCATCAGGTCCTCGATGCGATCGAGCGCCTCGTTGAGATGGGCGGCGAGATGATCGAACTCGTCGCCGCCGCCGGCGATCGGCATGCGCTCGTCGAGGTGACCGTGAACGACGCGCCCGGCGGCGGCGGCGAAGCCGGCGAGGCGCCGCATCACCACGTGGCCGGTGAGGGAACCGGCGGCGAAGGCGAGGACGACCATCAGCAGGCCGCCGACGAGGACGGTCTCGCGCATCACGGCGCCGAATTCGTCCTCTTCCGTCAGGTCGCGGCCGAGCACCAGCAACGGCCCGGAAGGGAGAGTGACGCCGACGAGGCGGGCGCGACGAGGACGGTCGTTCGGCTCGCGCCGGACCGAGACGTCGGATCGTTCTCCGCCTTCCGGCAGGCGCCCGTCGGCGAGAACGAAGTTGTCGACGATCTCGCCGCCGTCGATGACGAAGCGGTAGAGCCGGGCACTGCCGCGCTCGTGGTGGATCCTGACCCGGACGGCTTCGCCGATGCCCGCCCGATCGAGACCCCTCAGGTCGGCGAGGACGCGGGCCCGCTCCGCCTCGATGGCGAGGTCGACCCGGTTCTCCATGATCGAGCGCGTGTTGAAATGAACGAAGGCGAGCAGCGCCCATCCGACCGCCATGTAGAGCGCAGCGGTCGAGAGGGTCAGGCGGAAGGAGGCGGAGCGCAGGCGTTCAGGGCGCACGGAGGCAATACCCGGCGCCGCGGACGGTGATCAACATCGGCTTCTCCGGATCGGTCTCGATCTTCTGCCTGAGGCGGCTGATGTGGACGTCGAGCGTGTTGGTCTGGGGATGAAAGTGGTAGTCCCAGACCGCCTCGCGCAGCATGGTTCGGGTCACCACCTGACCGGCGTGGCGCATGAGGTACTCGAGCAGCATGAATTCGCGCGGATGGAGATGGACGGCGGCGCCGGCCCGCGAGGCGGAACGGGTGCCGAGGTCGAGTATGAGATCGCCGACCTCGAGCCGGGTCCGCGGTACCGGGACGCTCCGGCGGCGCACCACCGCCTCGAGCCGGGCGTGCAGCTCGGCGAGCACATAGGGTTTGGCGACGTAGTCGTCGCCTCCGGCCTTGAGGCCGCGGATGCGCTCGTCGACGTGGGAGAGCGCCGAGAGGATCACCACCGGCGTCGTGACGCCTTCGCCGCGCAACCGCCGGATCAGTTCGAGCCCGTCGAGCCCGGGCAGCATGCGATCGACGATCAGAGCGTCGTAGTGCGGGTCGCGGGCGGCCTCCGCCGCATCGCGGCCGTCGGCGACGACGTCGACGACCACGCCGAACTCCCTGAGCCCGAGGCGCAGGTAGTTGGCGACCTCGCGATCGTCCTCGACCACCAGGACCCGCATCGTCGTCGCTTCTCCTTCGGTCCGCTCCCGACCTGCCTATCGCGCCGCCCCGGTCGACCACAAGGGCTCCGACCGAAGCCGGCTCACGAAGATCCCGTCCCGGGCTCGACGGTGGCGATCATCCGGGCGAGTTCGGCGAGCGATCCGGCCTCCATCTTGGTCATGATCGAGGCGCGGTAGGCCTCGATGGTCTTGATCGAGAGATCGAGCTCGTAGGCGACCACCTTGTTGGGCTTGCCCGCCATGATGCGCTCGAGCACCTCCTTCTCGCGGCGACCGAGGCGGGCGTGGCGCTCCTCGATCGTCCGCCGCCGCGCATCCCGGGTCAGGACCTCGCGGGAGCGCCGCACCGCCTTCTCCACCGTGTCGAGCAGGTATTGTTCCTTGAACGGCTTCTCGATGAAATCGAAGGCCCCGGCCTTGAGCGCCTCGACCGCCATCGGCACGTCGCCGTGGCCGGTGACGATCACCACCGGCAGGGGAAAATCCTGATCGGCGAGGCGCCGTTGCAGCTCGAGGCCGCTCATCCCGGGCATGCGCACGTCGAGGATCAGCGCTCCGGGGCCGGGTCGCGGCCGCATCGACAGCGCGGCGAGGAACTCGTCGGCGGTGGCGTGGCACTCCGCCTCGAGCCCGACCGAGGCGAAGAGGAAGGTCATCGATCGGCGCATCGCTTCGTCGTCGTCGACGATCATGATCCGCGGTCGGGGGCTCTCGGTCACGTCGCGTCCTCCGGCGGGACGGGCAGGGCGACCCGCATGGTCAGCCCTCCGTCGGGTTCGTTGGTCGGCCAAAGTCTCCCGCCGTGGCTCTCCACGATCGTCCGGCAGATCGAAAGACCGAGGCCGAGCCCCTGCGGCTTGGTGGTGAAGAAGGTGTCGAAGAGATGCGCCTCCACCTCCGGCGTCAGTCCCGGGCCGTGGTCGCGCACCGCGACGCTCACCGTGTCGTGCTCCCGGGACGTCGACACGACGATCCCTGATCCGCTCGCCGCGGCGCCGTCCATGGCGTCGACGGCGTTCTGCAGGAGGTTGAGCAGCACCTGCTCCAATTCGGCGCGATCGGCCGAGATCGGCGGCAGGGCGCCGGCGAGGCGGACCTCGAGGCTGGCGCCGCGTCGCAGGGCCGGACCCTCGAAGAGTGCCAACGTCTCGTGGACCACGTCGTCGAGATCGAGGCTTTCGCGCTTCGCCTCGCGGCGGCGGACGAAGGCACGGATGCGGCGGATGATCGCCGCGGCCCGCTCGGCCTGACCGGCGATGCCGCGGGCGCCGTCGCGCAGAAAGGCCGGGTCGGTGCGCCCGGCGTCGATCACCCGGGTCATGCCCTCGGCGTAGTTGGTGATCGCGGCGAGCGGCTGGTTGAGTTCGTGGGCGATGTTGGAGGCCATCTCGCCGAGAATGCCGAGACGGGAGAACTGGTCGCGTTCCTCCCGGTGGAGGCGGGCGGCGCGTTCCGCCCGTTCGCGTTCCCGGATCTCGCGGGTGAGCTCGGCGGTACGCCGCCGCACCAACGTCTCGACCCGGGCGACGTGGACGATCCACCAGCCGACGAACGCGGCGGCGACGAGGAACCAGTGCCAGTGGGCGCGCACGAAGCCGCCGAAGGTGGTTCGGGCGAGATGGGCGTAGGGGCCGATCTTCAACTGCCGAAAGAGAGCATGGACCGTGGTGTAGTCCTGCGGCGCGGTCCAGGCGCGGCCGCCGACCGGCGCCATGGAGAGCAGGCTCGCCGTCACCGCCTTGGCGAGGTCGGGCGAGGTGCCGGCGAGGCGGGCGAAGGGCCAGTCGGGATAGGGGCGCGACGACAGCCGGCAGGGGAAGCCCGCGGCCTGCCGCTCGCCGACGACGGTGAACTCCTCGGCGCCGACCATCCCGCGGGCGATCTCGTCCTCGAGCAGGCAGGCGCGCACCACGCCGGCGTCCGCCCTCCCCTCGCGCAGCGCGGCAACGACCCTCTCCATGGGAAAGCCGGTCTCGACCAATCCGGCGAGGTCGGAGGGCGAGAGGCCGGCGTCGTCCATCTCGCGATGGATCACCCGCCACCCGCCGAAGGCGTCGCCGGCGACGACCGCCAGCCGATTCCCGGCGAGGTCGGCGAGGCGCTTCGGCGCGCCGACCCGATTCGGAGCGATCACGGTCGAGCCGACGGTGTCGGTCGGCGGCATGCGGTCGCGACTCTCGAGCGTGGCGAGACGGGTGACGCCGAAGCGGGATTCGAGGTCGACGTAGTCGCCCGGGTTGGTGACGACGAAATCGACCGATTTCTCGGCGACGGCGCGGGAGATGCCGGCGAGGTCGAGCGGCACCATGGTGAAGCGGTGTTCCGAGAGCGAGGCCGCCAGTTGGGCGATGGTCGGCTCGAAGTCCTGCACCGCGCGCTCCGACCCCTGGAAGGCGAGCACGGCGATGCGCACCTCGCGCGCCTCCGCCGTCGCCGCGAAGAGCAGGACGAAGAACAGAGAGAGGATCGGAGAATGGTGCGCGCGACGCATGGCCGGAAGAGTGGACCGAACCGGCTCCGTCCGCAACGCGATCGGCCGGCCGCGGGGCGAGCGGCCGGTCGATCTCGCCGTTCGGGTGCGGGCGTTCGTCAGTAGCGCGCGTCCTTCGGCTTGGGGTCCTTGGGCCAGTCCTTGACCTTCGGTGCGAAGTCGGGGCGTTCCATGTGGCTGAAGTACTCGGCGACGTCGACCGCTTCCTGGTCGGAGAGGCCGCCCTGGCCGAGCGGGAACTTGTCGTGGGCGCCGATCGGCATGTTGCGCTTGACGAAGGCCGCGGCGGTATAGGTGCGGGCCATGCCGGCGCCGATGTTGAAGGAGCGCTCGCCCCACAGCGGCGGATAGACGACCCGGCCGGCGCTGTCCTCGACGCCTTCGCCGTTCTCGCCGTGACAGGCGGCGCACTGGGCGGCGTAGATCTTCCGGCCGTTCTCGGAGTTCGGCACGATCTTGGGATCGACCTTGCCGACGCCGCGCCCTTCGACCTTGTCCTCGGGCTTCGTCGCGCCGCGCATCCAGTCGAAATAGGCGACCATGGCCTTCATGTCGGGGCCGTCGGCGGGCAGCGCCCTGCCGTTCATCGAACGCAGGAAACAGCCGTTGATGCGGTCCTCCATGGTGATGGTGCGGCCGGCGCGGGGGGCGTAGGACGGGAAGAACGCGGAGACGCCGACATAGGGTGATCCGTCCGCCACGGTGCCGGCGTTGAGATGGCACGAGGTGCAGTTGAGGTCATCGCCGACGTGGTTCGGCAGCAGCGTGCGCGTCTCGGCGTTGAGCCGCATGCCGCGCACCAACCGCTCGGCGTCGGGCTCCTTCAGGAGGTTCGCCAGACGCGGCGTCTCGAACCTGGAGGCGTCGATCTTCGGATCGAGCCCGGCGCGGGCGGTCTTCACCGCCTCCGCCGACACGGGGCCGGCCCCCTCGCCCCAGTTGTCGCGCACGAAGGTCAGGATCTCTGCGATCTCTTCGTCGGAGAGCCGCGCGAAGCCCGGCATCGTCCATGTCCGCGGATGGGCGGCGGTCGCGGCCGTCTTCCAACCGGTCAGGGTGATGTGGACGAGGGTCGCGGGGTCCTTCTGCGAGACCGTCGGGTTGCCGGCGAGCGCCGGGAAGACACCCGGCACTCCGGAGCCGTCCGGACGGTGGCAGTCGGTGCAGAACTGGGCGTAGCCGAGCCCGCCGCGGGTCGTCCAGGTCGTCGCCGGCGCTTCCAGCGCCGCGGCGACCTTCGGCGCCGGCTTCGGCCGATCGGAGGGCAACGACTTCAGATAGGTCGCCATCGCCCCGAGATCTTCGTCGCTCATCGCCTGCGTCGAATGCAGGATGACCTCGGTCATGCTCCCCGAGGCGGTGGCGAAGCGGTTCTGGCCGGTCTTCAGGAGTTCGACCGTGTCCTCGACCGTCCACAGGTCGCGCAGTTCGATCGCGTTCCAGTGCTCCACCTGCGCCCCGGCGAGGAAGTGCCGGCCGTTCGGGCCCGCCTCGCTCATGGCCAGTTCTTGGAAGCCGAGGCCGCGGGGGGTGTGGCAGGCGCCGCAGTGACCGAGCCCCTGGACGAGATAGGCGCCGCGGTTCCACACCGCGTCCCTGGTCGGATCGGGGCGGAAGGGGGTCGCGTCGAGGAAGGCGAAGTTCCAGTAGGCGAGACCGAGGCGCAGGCCGAAGGGGAAACGCATCTCGGCCGCCCGGTCGACCTTCTCCACCGGCGCCAGCCCCTTGGAGACATAGGCCCAGAGTGCCTTCATGTCCTCGTCGGTCATCTTGGCGTAGGAGGGATAGGGCATCGCGGGATAGAGATGGTGACCATCGGCCGAAACGCCCTTGCGCATGGCGCGGTCGAAGGCGCCGAAGCTCCACGAACCGATGCCGGTCTTCGCGTCCGGCGTGATGTTGGTCGACCAGACGGTGCCGAAGGGCGTCTCCAGAGCCCGGCCGCCGGCCATCGGCGCGCCGCCCTCGGTGGTGTGGCAGGCGACGCAATCGCCGAGCTGGGCGATGTAGCGCCCGCGCTCGATCCGCGCCGCGTCGGCGGGGCCGGGGTCGGTCTCGAGGATGGGCGGCGGCAGGGCGATCCAGACGGCCGCTCCACCCAACGCGAATGCGGCGACCGCCGCGGCGGCGCCGAGCTTTCCGACGCGCTTGCTTCTTTCCTCGGTCATGACACCAGTCCGATCCCGACGTTTCATCGCGATCAGCCTAGCCCCCCCCCTCCTCGGCGGACGATCCCGGATCGTCCCGGCCGGGACGAGGGTTTTCCCGGGTCCGAACACTCCATCGGCGCGTGGCACGCGGTCACGATCCTGCGAGCGGTGCACGGAAGCCCTTCCCACGGCGCCCCGTGGCGTCCAACTCTGCCGACCCCACCCGGCGGACGGCACGACGGACGACGGTTCCTGAAGATTCGGAAACTCACCATGTCCAGACCCGTTGCCGGCACCGAGATCGCCGACGCTCCGCCACCTCACGCGACGAGCAACGTCGTTCGCTTGGCGGTGGCACAGGCGCTGGCCGGCGCCAACGCCGTCGTCGTCTATGCGACCGGGGCGATAGTCGGCAACACGCTCGCCCCCGACGGGACGCTCGCCACGCTGCCCATCTCGCTCTTCGTCGTCGGCATGGCGGCGAGCATCCTGCCCGCCGGCATCATCGCCCGACGGTACGGGCGACGGGCCGCCTTCCTCTTCGGCACCGCGTGCGGCATCCTCGTCGGATTGATGTCGGCGGTGGCGATCGTCCTCGGCTCCTTCTGGCTCTACTGCTCGGCGATGATCTTCGGCGGCGCCTATGCCGCCGTGGTCCTCACCTTCCGCTTCGCCGCCGCCGACTGCGTGCCGCCGTCCGGGCGGGCGCGGGCGATGTCGACGGTGATGGCGGGCGGCGTCGCCGCCGGCGTCCTCGGGCCGCAGCTCGTCACCGCGACGATGAACCTGAGCCAGCCCTACCTCTTCGCCGCGACCTATCTGGCGCAGGCCGCGGTCGCCGCGGTCTCGGCATCGGTCCTCGTCGGAGTGAGACTGCCGACGCCGTCGCGCGAGGAGATCGCCGGCGGGCGGCCGCTCGGCATCATCGCCCGCCAACCGCGCTTCGTCGTCGCCGTCGTCTGCGGCTTCGTCTCCTACATGGTGATGAATTTCGTCATGACCGCCGCGCCGCTGGCGATGCGGATCTGCGGCCTGTCCCAGGAGGACGCCAATCTCGGCCTCCAATGGCACGTGATCGCCATGTACGCCCCGGGCTTCCTCACCGGACGACTGATCACCCGATTCGGCGCGGAGCCGGTGGTGATGGTCGGGCTCGCCCTGCTCTTCGCCTCCGCCGCGGCCGGCCTCGCCGGCATCGACGTGGCGCATTTCTGGACTTCGCTCGTCCTGCTCGGCGTCGGTTGGAACTTCGGCTTCGTCGGCGCCTCCGCCATGGTGCTCGAGTGCCATCGCCCGGAGGAGAAGACCCGCGTCCAATCGCTCAACGATTTCATCGTTTTCGGCACGATGACCCTGGGGTCCTTCGCGTCCGGCGGCCTGTTGACGACCCATGGTTGGAACGCGGTCCTGTGGGTCTCGTCGGTGCCGTTGGTGCTCGCCGTCGCGGCGGTCGCGGCGGCGAATCTCGCGATGCGACGCCGCACCGCCGCCGAGAGGACCCGGATCATTTCGTAGGTAGTGGGAATCAAGTGTTCGAACGTATTACGCCCTAGGTCGTAGGGTATTATTTTTGGCGCGCCATGGAAGCCCGGGCGCGGTCGGCGCGTCGGAGGGGCACAGGCCGGCTCAGCGGAAGCGCACCATGAAAACGAAGTATCCCGGCATTCCCACCGTCATCCATGGGAACGGCGCGGTAGCGCACGTCATGTCACAGGTCTGCGGTGGTGTCATCGGCTACCCGATCACACCGTCGACCGAAATATCCGAGATCTTCGAAGCGTTCCGCGCCGGCGGCGGCGTCAACGTCTGGGGGAAGCACCCGTTCTTCTTCGAACCAGAAGGCGAACACTCCGCGCAATCCGGCGCACTCGGCGCGGCTTTGACCGGCGGCAAGTACGTCTCCAACGCTTCTTCGAGCCAAGGCATTCTCTACGGCTTGGAGTCACATTACGTAACGGTCGGCAAGAAGGTGGGCGGCTTCGTGCTCCACGTCGCCGCCCGCGTCGTTTCTCGCCACTCGCTGAACGTCATGGCGGGGCACGACGACGTCTACGCCCTGCTCGGAGCGGGCTACACCGTCGTATTCGGCTCCAATCCGCAGGAAGCCGCGGATCTGGCCGTCATCTCCTACAAGGTGGCGGCCAATTCGTTGATACCGGTCGCCAATGCCATGGACGGCTTCGCCACCAGCCACATGCTGAGCGAGGCGTTGATGCCCGAGGACGACCTCGTGCGCGAGTACGTCGGCGATCCGGCCGGCCGCATGATCGCGCCGACGGTGGCGCAGGAGATCCTGTTCGGCTCCAAGGGCCGCGTCTTCCAGCTCGGCCGCTGGCTCGACCGCCATCGCGGCGACTTCGATCCCGAGTCCCTCAAGGCGCTGCGTGCCCATCTCGCGGCGAACGCCGAGACGATCGAGCGCGACAACGCCGGTGACGGCCTTCCCGCCACACTCGCCTTCGTGCCGGAGATCCTCGCCGGCCAGTGGCGGCGCCAGTGGGTCAATGCCCACGAGAAGGGCACCCGCCAACGCGTTCCCGCGCTCGTCGATCCGCACAACCCGGGACTCACCGGCGGCGTGCAGAATCAGCCCGACTTCCAGGCCGGCAGCGTCGACCACCGCACCCATTTCGCCGCCGACGTGCCGCGCTTCGTGCGCGAGGCGATGGCGGAATATTCCGAGTTGACGGGCCGCTCCTACGCGCCGGTCAAGGGCCATCTGTGCGACGACGCAGAGACGGTGCTCGTCGGCCTCGGTTCGGTCACCGACGACGCCGAGGCGGTCGCCGAACACATGCGTCGCCAGGGCCGCAAGGTCGGCGTCGTCTCGATCAAGCTGCTGCAACCCTTCCCCGAGGCCGAGTTGGTCGCGGCGCTGAAGGGCAAGAAGGCGGTGACGGTGCTGGAACGCTCCGACCAGACGGTGCTCACCGGCCTCGTCATGCAGGCGCTCTATCGGGCACTCGAGAACGCCCACGGCGGACGCAACGCCGGCATTCCGGCGATCGAGACCCTGCCGCGCATCACCACGGCGATCTTCGGCCTCGGCGCCCACGACCTGCAGCCGCGCCATCTGGTGGCGGCCTTCGACGACATGGAGAAGTCCGAAGGGGCGCCGCTCGTCTATCTCGGCTCGACCTTCTTCGCCAAGAACCCGGCACCGCGGCTCGCCGCCCTGCAGACCAAGCTCGCCGCCGCCTACCCCGAGACCAAGCTGATGGCGCTGGAGACGGGAGAGAACCCGCATCTCCTGCCCGAGGGTGCCTTCCGTGTCCGCTTCCACTCGGTCGGCGGCTACGGCACCATCGCCACCGGCAAGCTCCTCACCGACATTCTCGCCGGCGTGCTCGACCTGCATTCGAAGGCGGCGCCGAAATACGGTTCGGAGAAGTCCGGCGCGCCGACCAACTACTACATCACCCTGAGCCCCGAGCCGGTGAAGATCACCAACGCCGAGCTCGAGGAGGTCGAGATCGTCATCTCGCCCGACCACAAGGTCTTCTCCCACACCAACCCGCTGAAGGGGCTGGTGCCCGGTGGCACCTTCATCCTGCAGTCGTCGCTCACGCCGCTCGAGACCTGGGGAAGCCTGCCGGCCCACGCCCGCAGGGCGATCCGCGAGAAGAAGCTCGACTTCTTCGTCATCGACGCCTTCAGGGTGGCGCAGCGTCACGCTCCGCGTGCCGATCTCGAGACCCGGATGATGGGCATCGCCTTCATCGGCGCGGTCTGCGGCCATCTCGACCACGTGGCCACCGGGGCGAGCGTCGAGGCCATCCTCGACAAGACGCGCACCCTCATCTCCAAGAAGTTCGGCGGCAAGGGCGCCGCCGTCGTCGAAGGCAACATGGCGGTGATCCGCGACGGTCTCGCCGCGACGGTGAAGGTCGATTACGAAGCGGCCGCGTTCCTCGAGATCGACGCCGCTCCGGCGAAGTCGGCGGATCGCACCGTCGCACTCTCCGCCCGCCTCGAGCACGCCACGCGGTGCGTCGCCGAAGCCGGCTTCCTCGACCAGGACTATTACGACGACGTCGTCGCCATGCCGTTCCGCGAAGGCTCGATCGCCGACGCTCCGGTCCTGCCGGGCACCGGCCTGTTCATGCCGGCGGCCTCCGCCGCCTTCAAGGACAAGGGCCTGTTCCGCCGCACGGTACCGGAGTTCGTCGCCGACCTTTGCACCGGCTGCGCCGAATGCGCGCTGGTGTGCCCCGACGCGGCGATCCCCAACACGGTGCACGAGATCCACGACCTGATCCTGACGGCGATCGCCCGGTCGGGCGCCACCGAAGCGCAGCAGGGCGTGCTGCGCGCCCACGTGTTCGCCCTCGCCAACACGGTGCGCGAGGCGCTGCGCAACACCAAGGAGGCTCCGGCGCTCGCCGACCTCTTCCGCACCGCCGCCGCCGAACTCGGCGACGACGACCCGGTCCTCGTCGACACGGTGAAGCGCACCGCGGCGGCGCTGGCGAGCTTCCCCGTGGCGCGCACCCGGCCGTTCTTCGACGCCGCCGAGAAGGCCAAGCCCGGCTCGGGCGGCCTGTTCTCCGCCACGATCGATCCGTGGAAGTGCTCGGGCTGTCTGGAATGCGTCGAGGTCTGCGGACCGGGCGCACTCATCGCCCGCGATCAGGACGAGGCTCTGGTGGAGACCCTCCAGGTCCGCTTCGACGTGCTGTCGCAGTTGCCCAACACGCCGGCCCGCTTCACCGAGGACGCCACCGGCCCCGGCGGCGACACCAAGCGGCTGATCCTCGATCACGCCAACTATTACGCGGTCACCGGCGGCCACGGCGCCTGCCGCGGCTGCGGTGAGGTGACGGCGATCCGTCAGGTGGTGGCGGCGAACCACGCCCTCCACAAGACGCGCAACCGCCATCAGATCCACGAACTCGAGGAACTCGTCCGCGCCCTCGGCGAGAAGCGCACCGCGCTCACCGCCGACATGGGGGCGAGCGCCCGCGTCGCGCGCATCGACGACGTGGTCGCGGTACTGGAGAAGCGGCTCTACGACCTCGAGAGCGGCCCGAGCGGCAACGGCCCGTCGTCGACGGTGATCGCCAACGCCACCGGCTGCTCGAGCGTCTACGCCTCGACGTTCCCCTTCAATCCCTACACCGACCCGTGGGTGAACAGCCTGTTCCAGGACAGCCCGCCGCTCGCCAAGGGCCTGTTCGAGGGTCTGGTCGCGGGTGCGGTCGACGAGGTGAAGGCGCTGCGCATCGCCCGACTCGAGCTCGCCGACGCCTACGACCCGGCGGTCCACGACGCCGAATTCCGCACCCTCGACTGGACGAAGTTCACCGCCGAGGAACTGTCGCGGCTGCCGACCATCGTCAGCATGGGTGGCGACGGCGCCACCTACGACATCGGCTTCGGCGCGCTGTCGCGGCTGCTGGCCACCCGGACCCCGGTCAAGGTGGTGGTGCTCAACTCCGGCGCCTATTCCAACACCGGCGGTCAGACTTCGACCGCCAGCTTCACCGCGCAGGATTCGGACCTGTCGCGCATCGGTCAGGCCCATGACGGCAAGCAGGAGGAGAGGAAGGAGCTCGGTCTCATCGCCTCCTTCCATCCGGACGTCTTCGTCGTCCAGTCCTCGACCGCGCTCCAGGGGCATTTCCTGAAGAACGTGGTGGAGATGCTGAACTACAACGACGCCCCGGCGGTGCTCGACGTCTACACCCCCTGCCAGGCCGAACACGGCATCGGCGACGCCTCGGCGTCGGCCCATGCGCGGCTGGCGGTGGAGAGCCGCATGAGCCCGGTGTTCGTCCACGACCCGCGACTCGACGATTCCCGCCATCGCCTGTCGCTCGACGGCAACCCCGATCCGGACCGCGACTGGACGACGCGCTCGATCGCCCACGTCGACGAGACGGGCAGACCGGCGCTCATCGAAGTGCCGTTGACGCCGGCCGACTTCGCCCTCGGCGAGGGCCGTTTCAAGAAGCACTTCCATCCGATGCCGGCGGGGATCGAGGGCGTGCCGATCCACGACTACGTCGATCTCGACCCGGCGAAACGCGTCGGACTCGTTCCCTTCGTCTGGTCGACCGAGACCGACGGGCGGCTCGTCAAACTGGCGGTCGCCCCGGCGATCGTCCACCTCGTCGCCGAGCGGCGAAAGTACTGGCGCACCCTCCAGTATCTCGCAGGTCAGCCGATCGCGGCGATGGACGTCGCCCATCGCAACGAGGTCGAGGCGCTGAAGAGCCGCTACGCCACGCTCTCGGCCGAACGCGAACACTCGCTCGACGAGATCGCCCGGGCGATGTCGGAACTCGCCTCCGCCTCCGGCGCACCGGCCGGCCGCGGCGGCTTCGCCGGGTCCTTCGGCGCGCCGGCCGCCACGCCCGCCGCCGCGTCCGTTCCCGCGGCCTCCGGCGGCGCGCCGGTCTCGATGACCGCCGACGCGGCCGAGAAGTGCACCAACTGCAAGACCTGCTACCAGGACATGCCGGAGCTCTTCGAGAAGGTCACGGTGATGGTCGACGGCAAGCCGAAGGAGATCGGCCATCTGATCGCCGGGGCGGCCGAGAAGGTCACCGTCACCGACGAGTTGAAGGCGCGGATCGCCCGCGTGATCGCCAACTGCGATGCGGAGATCATTCGATGAACGACCTCGCGCGACCGACCGAGACCTGCGGGCCGGGCCCCGCCCAACTCGGCGAGGCGGAACTCTTCGACAGGCAGGTGGAACTGCTGAAACGCCGCCTCGCCGCCGATCCGACCGCCTTCCGCGACATGTTCATCGCGGAGGGCATCGAGGCGATCGCCTGGCAGTTCCGTCAGGAGACGCTCTCGGGGCCGTTCACCGAGACGTTCTGGAAGATGCTGCTGCGCGGCGACGACGTCAGTCTGATGCTGCAACGCTTCGTCTGGGCGATGCCGCTCAAGTTCAAGCGCAGGTTCATCCAGGCGATCGACACGCATCTCTCCGGGCGCTACCCGCTCTTCGCCGGTCTCTCCAAGGGGTGGCCGGGTGAAAACGGCATTCCGCCCCACATGCGCTCGGCCGAAGAACGCTCCAACGACTTCGAACTCGTGAACCAGGGCTACCTCGGCTACATGAACCTCGGCTATTCGGCGCGCGAGGTCGAACTCTTCGTCTGGCTCGAGGTGCTGCGCGACAAGCAGTGCGGCGACAAGCCCTGCGAGATCGGGGTCTTCCTCGCCGGCAAGCGCGAGGCCAAGGGTGGCTGCCCGGTCAAGATCCACATCCCCGAGATGCTCGATCTGCTCGGCACCGGCCGCTACGACGAGGCGCTGGAGCTGATCCGCTCGTCCAACCCGCTGCCCAACGTCACCGGCCGCGTCTGTCCGCAGGAACTGCAGTGCCAAGGGGTGTGCACCATCAACACCCGGCCGATCGAGATCGGCCAGCTCGAGTGGTACCTGCCGCAGCGCGACAAACTCGTCCACCCGGTGACCGACACCGGCCTCCTCCAGGACCCCTGGGCGGATGCGGCCAAGCCGCCGATCGCGGTGGTCGGCTCGGGTCCGTCGGGCCTGATCAACGCCTATCTGCTGGCGGCGGAAGGGTATCCGGTCACGATCTTCGAGGCCTTCCACGACCTCGGCGGCGTGCTGCGCTACGGCATCCCCGAATTCCGCCTGCCGAACTCGCTGATCACCGACGTGGTCGACAAGATCGAGCGGCTCGGCGGTCGCTTCGTCCGCAACTTCGTCGTCGGCAAGACGGCGACCATCGCCGATCTCAAGGAGGCCGGCTTCTGGCGGGTCTTCGTCGGAACCGGCGCCGGTCTGCCGCGATTCATGAACGTGCCGGGCGAACACCTCAACGGGGTGATGTCGGCGAACGAGTTCCTCACCCGCGTCAACCTGATGCAGGGCCATCGCGAGGGCTACGAGACGCCGCTGCCGAAGGTGCGCGGGCGCGAGGTGATGGTGATCGGCGGCGGCAACACCGCCATGGACGCCGCCCGCACCGCCCGCCGCCTCGGCGCCAACGTCACCATCGTCTACCGCCGCACCAAGTCGGAGATGCCGGCTCGCGTCGAGGAACTGCACCATGCGCTCGAGGAGAACATCGCGCTCGCCGAACTCTGCGCGCCGCGCGAGTTCGGAGGCGACGACAAGACCCATGTGTTGAACCACGCGGTGCTCGACATCATGGAACTGGGTGAGCCCGATGCGTCGGGCCGGCGCAGCCCGAAGCCTTCGGGCGAGACGCGCCTGATGAAGGTCGACCTCGCCATCATGGCGCTCGGCAACGATCCGAACCCGATCGTCAAGGACGCCGAGCCGACGCTGAAGACGACCAAGTGGGGCACGATCGCGCTCGATCAGGGGAGCCAAGAGACCTCGATCGAGGGTGTCTATTCCGGTGGCGACGCCGCCCGCGGCGGTTCCACCGCCATCCGTGCCGCCGGCGACGGCCAGGCGGCGGCGCGCCAGATCATCGGCGAGGTTCCCTTCTCCACGGCGGAGACCCGCGACATGGTGGCCCGCGCGGCACGCTGGACCGACCTCGGCCAGGAACGCCCGACCATCGTCGACAAGATCGAGCTGTCGGCCGGAATCGTCGAGTTCGTGGTGCGGGCGCCGCTCGTCGCCCGGGCGGCGAAAGCGGGCCAGTTCGTCCGCGTGCTCGCTTGGGAGAAGGGCGAGCTGATCCCGCTGACGCTCGCCGACTGGGACGCCAAGGCCGGCACCATCACCCTGGTCGTCCAGGCGATGGGCACCTCCTCGGCGCTGATCAACCGCATGGAGATCGGCGACCGCTTCGTCGGCATCGCCGGGCCGCTCGGCCGGCCGAGCGAACTCCACGTCTCCGCCCCGGGCGAGACGGTGGTCTTCACCGCCGGCGGCGTCGGCCTTCCGCCGGTCTTCCCGATCGCCCGCGAGCACCTGCGGATGGGCAACCACGTCACCCTGATCTCCGGCTTCCGCTCGAAGGACCTGATGTTCTGGACCGGCGAGAGCGAGAAGCTCGGACGGCTGAAGGCCGAGTTCGGCGATCTCCTCGATCTCATCTACGCCACCAACGACGGCAGCTTCGGCTACAACGGCTTCGTCACCGGCCCGCTCGGCGAGATGCTGGAAGCGAAGCGGCCGATCGCCGAGGTGGTGACCATCGGTCCGCCGCTGATGATGAAGGCGGTCTCCGAACAGACCCGCCCCTTCGGGGTGAAGACCATCGCCAGCCTCAACTCGATCATGGTCGACGCCACCGGCATGTGTGGCGCCTGCATGGTTCCGGTGCTGATCGACGGGCGAACGGTGCGCAAGCACGCCTGCATCGACGGACCGGAGATCGACGCCCACGTCATCGAGTGGGAGAAGTTCCTGCCGCGGTTCAACCAGTTCCGCGAACAGGAGACCGAGAGCCGCAGGCGCCACGGTCTGATCCCGAACTGACGAACGCGTCATCGGCGCGAAGACGATGAGAAGACCGGCGGAGCGATCCGCCGGTCTCGTCGTCTCGCTCACCGGGTTCGGACGACGTCCGACGGCTGCATCAGCTCGAGGCGGTGGGGCGAGCGGACGTCGATGCGATGGCTGACGATGACCAACGTGCGGGCGGCCATCCGCGCCGCGACCGCGGCGAGCAGGCGGTGGGCGGTGTCGTCGTCGAGGCCTTCGGTCGGTTCGTCGAGGACGAGGACACGCGGGTGGAGCAGCAGGGCGCGAGCGACGGCGAGGCGGCGCGCCTCGCCGCCCGAGAGCGTCACGCCCTCGGCCCCGGTGAAGGTCAGGAGACCATCGGGCATGCGCGCCACGGTCTCCTCGAGCGCGACCGTCGCCAGAACCTCCCACAGGTCGCGATCGCTCGCCGCCGGCGCGGCGAGGCGCAGGTTGGCGGCGATGGTGGCGGAGAAGACGTGCGGGTTCTGCGGCACCACGACGATCGCCGAACGCAGGTCTTCGAGTGACAGCTCGGGCAGCGGGACGCCACCGAGTCGGATCCGGCCGGCATCCGGGTCGCGGGCTCGCGACAGGAGGTCCACCAGGGTCGACTTGCCGACCCCACTCGACCCGACGACGACGAGATGTCGCCCCTCCGGCAGCTCGAGGTCGAAGTCGCGGAGGGTCGGGCGCGGTGCACCGGCATGGGTGAAGGAGACGCGCTCGAAGGAGAGGTCGAAGCGCTCCGGCAACGGGCGCGGCGACGGTGGATCGACGACCGGCGGTTCGCGGTCCCACAGAGCGAAGACGCGGCGGAGCGAGGCGAACATCGCCGCCGCCCCGGCGAAGGCGGCCGGGATCGGGGCGAACGCCTCGAAACTCGCTTGGCCGAGAAGCAGGACGAGGGTGAGGTCCGGTCCGGCGAGAGCGCCGGCCGAGAGGCTCGCGGCCCCGAGCGCCACCACCGCGATGGTGAGGAGATCGCCGGAGAGGCCGAGTGCCGCCTGTCCGGTGGCGGCATGAACGGCGACACGCTCCTCTTCGGCGAGGAGGGCGGCGAAGGTGTCTTCGCGCTCGGCGCGGCGATTCGCCAGAGCGCCGGTCGTCGCCAGCGTGGCGAGCCCGCCGAGATCGTCGACGATGCCGCGCCGCAGTTCGGCGGAGAGCCGCGCCGTCTCGCGACCCGGGCGGCGGGCGGCGCGAGCGGTGGCGAGCGGCACCGCGACCCCACCGAAGGCGAGCGCGATCGCGGCGGCGAGGCCGATCGCCGCATCGTGGCGCGCGATCACCGCGATCGCCACGGCCCCGGTGAGCACGGCGACCGCCAGCGGCGTCAGAAAACGCAGATGCACCGCTTCGAGCCGATCGACGTCACCCTTCAGCCGCGCCGCCGCCTCGCCCGAACGCAGGTCGTCGAGGCCGGCCGGCGCGATGCGTTCCAGTCGGGCGAAGAGGTCGGTGCGGGTGCGGGCGATGAGACGGAACGTCGCCTCGTGGCCGATGACCCGATCGAGCCAGCGTCCGCCGGTGCGCACGATCGCCGCGGCGCGGATCAGCGCGGAGGGCGTGAAGTAGTTCAGCGACGTGCCGGCGAGGCCGGCGGCGGCCATGGCGGTGATGAACCAGCCGGCGACCGCCATCAGGGCGATGTTGGCGAAGGTCGCCACGGTCGAGACCACGAAGGCGACGAGCAGCCACCCGGTCGCGCCGCGCCACAGACGCAGGAGCCGAAGCAGATCGCTCATGCGCGCCCCTCCTCGCCCGCCGTCGCGAGCATCCGCGCCCAATGGCCGTCGGTCGCGGCGAGATCCGCCGGCCGGCCGGCTTCGACGACGCGGCCGCGGTCGAGCACGACGACGCGGTCGGCGGTGGCGACCGTGGCGAGCCGATGAGCGATGGTCAGCACCGTGCGCCCGACCCCGAGCCGCGCGATGGCCTCGCCGACGAGACGTTCGGTCTCGGCGTCGAGATGAGAAGTCGGCTCGTCGAAGAGAACGAGCGATCCCGCCGTCCAGAAGGCGCGAGCGAGCGCGAGACGCTGGGCTTCGCCGCCGGACAGGCCGACGCCGCGCTCGCCGACCGGCGTGTCGCGGCCTTCGGGAAGGCGACCGACGAAGGCATCGGCGCCGGCGTCGCGCAGGACCGCGGCGAAGGCGACCTCCGCGTCGCCGCCGATCGGCGGGCGCCCCATGGCGACGTTGTCGGCGATCGTTCCCTCGAAGAGATGGGGGGTCTGCGGCAGATGGACGAGATTTCGCAGCCAGAGATCGCGGTCCAGCTCGTCGAGCGGCACCCCGTCGACGAGGACCCGACCGTGGTTCGGCTCGACGAAACCGGCGACGAGGGCGAAGAGCGTGCTCTTGCCGGCCCCGGAGGCGCCGACGATCGCGACGTGCTCGCCGGCGGCGACCTCGAGGTCGAGGTGGTCGAGGGCGACGCGCCCGTCGGCGTGGACGACCCGGACACCCTCGAAACGCAGCGCCGGCGGTGCTTCGGTGTTCCTCCGCCGCGTCCCGGACGGAGCCCCGACCGGCTCGGCCAGCATCTCGGCGATCGATCCGAGGGCGGTCAGCGACTCGATGCGAGCATGGCGACGAACCCCGAGGTCGCGCAGGGGGGCGTAGAACTCGGGGGCGAGCAGCAACACGAAGAAGCCGGTGGCGAAGTCGAGTTCGCCCCACATCAGGCGGAAGCCGACGGCGAGCGCGATGGCGGCGATCGAGACGGTGGCGAAGAACTCGAGCACCAGCGCCGACAGGAAGGCGAGGCGCAGAACCGCCATCGTCTCGCGCCCGAAGGCCACGGCGGCGGCGTGCACCGAGGCGAGGGCGCGGCCCGAGGCGCCGAGGCGCGCGAGGTCGCCGAGGCCGCGGATCTGGTCGAGCAGGTCGCCGCCGAGGCGGGCGAGGCTCGCCCACTGGCGGCGATGGGCGACCTCCGCCCCCTTGCCGACGAGGATCATCGCCCAGACGAGCAACGGCAGCGAGGCGGCGAGGATGGCGAAGCCGAGGCGATCGACCGGGGCGACCACCGCCAGGACGGCGAGCGGCACCACCGTCACCCGCGCCGCGGAGGGCAGCCACTGGCGCCAGTAGGGTTCGGCTCCGGCGACCGCTTCGATCATGACCGCCGCACGTTCGCCGGTCGGCCGCGTGGCGAGACGCACCGGACCGGCGGCGACGGCGTGATCGAAGAGGTGGGCGAAGAGATCGCGGCGCACCGCGGCGCCGGCGGCGAAGGCGAAGCGGTCGCTCGCCATGGCGGCGCCGGCCCGCAAAAGCGCCACCCCGGCGAGTAGCAGGAGCGGAGCCGCCACCGCGGCGACGTCCGCGCCGCGGAAGACCACGGCGTCGACCGCTCCGGCGAGGAGATGGGCGACGGCGACGGCGAGAAGCCCGTGGAAGGCGGCGGCGGTCACGGCTCCGACCGTCGCCGGACGGGCGACGCGGCGCAACGAGCGCAACAGCTCGGGAACGTCGGAACGCGCGGGCGTCTCGGTCATCGGACACTCGAGGATGAGGACGGGCCGGCGCGGAAGCCTCGGCTTCCGCGCCGGCCGTGGCGAGTGACCATCGTCACCGCCGTCGTCGGGGGTTCGGGCCGGATGGGGCTCAGCCCCGCGGCGGCGACGCTTCGTCGCCGAGCTGATCGCGGAACTCGTACCACATCACGTTGATGACCCCGATCGCGGCGGCCGCCGTGACGCCCAGGATCCAGGCGAAGTACCACATGGGAGACCTCCTCGTTCAATAGGCCGAATGGGCGCGGGCTTCGATCTCTTCCGCCGTGACGCGGCCCCACATGTTGGCGTAGCACCACACGGTGTAGGCCAACACGATGGGCAGGAAGATCACCACCGCCCAGAACATGACCGTCAGCGTGAGATGGCTCGAGGGCGCATCCCAGACGGTCAGGCTCGAACGCGGATCGATGCTCGACGGCATGACGAAGGGGAACATCGACAGGCCCGCGGTACCGATCACGCCGACCATTCCGAGCGCGCTGGTCACGAAGGCGAGGCCGGGACGGCCGAGCCGAGCGAGCAGCGAGGTCAGCAGCGGAGCGGCGAGGCCGAGCGCCGGTACGAGCATGGCGAGCGGCAGGTTCCGGTAGATGTCGAGCCAGGCGCCGGGCGCGCGCACCACTTCCTTGGCCAGCGGATTCGGCAGCGCCGAATGGGCCGGTTCGGAGACGATGCGCCAGCCGTCGATGCCGAGCCACAGCCAGACTCCGGCGAGGGCGAAGGCGACGGTGACCACCGGCGCGGCGAGGAAGACGAAGCGCTTCGCCCGCTCGGCCACCGCACCGCTCGCCCTCAGTTGCAGCCAGACGCCGCCGTGCACGGTGAGCATGACGAGGCTGATGACGCCGGCGAGCAGCGCGAAGGGGTTGAGCAACGGCAGCAGCGCCGTCAGCAACGAGCCCTGATAGTGGGCGCGCAGCAACTCGTCGAGCCGGAACGGCACGCCCTGGAGCAGGTTGCCGAAGGCGACGCCGAAGATCAGCGACGGGATGAAGCCGCCGGCGAACAGGCCCCAGTCCCAGGCGTTGCGCCAGGTCGGGTTCTCGATCTTCGAGCGGTAGTCAAAACCGACCGGTCGGAAGAACAGGGCGAAGAGCACCAGCAGCATCGCCATGTAGAAGCCGGAGAAGGCGGCGGCGTAGACCGCCGGCCATGCGGCGAAGATGGCGCCGCCGGCGGTGATGAACCACACCTGATTGCCGTCCCAGTGGGGGCCGACGGTGTTGATGGCGATGCGGCGTTCGACGTCGGTTCTGCCGACGAAGGGCAGGAGCGTACCGACGCCCATGTCCATGCCGTCGGCGATGGCGAAGCCCATGAGCAACACGCCGACGAGGACCCACCAGACGAGTTTCAACGTTTCATAGTCGAGCATGACGGTCTCCTCCGGTTCATTCGGCCGGGGCCGCGGCGAGAGAGCCGCCCTCGAAGTGGTAGCGACCGGTGCCGAGCGAGCTCGGACCGAGGCGGGCGAACTTCACCATCAGGTAGATCTCGACCACCAGGAGCAGCGTGTAGAAGGTGAGGAAGCCGGCGAGCGAGAAGATCAGATCGCCGGTGGTCAGGCTCGAGGTGGCGAGGAAGGTCGGCAGGACTTCGCCGATCGCCCAGGGCTGACGTCCGAATTCGGCGACGAACCAACCGAGTTCGCAGGCGAGCCAGGGAACCGGCAGCATCCACAGGGCCGTCCTGAGGAACCAGCGGTTCTGTTCGAGCCGGCCGAGGGCGTTGAGCACGAAGCCGGCGGCGAAGACGAAGAGCATGAAGAAGCCCATCGCCACCATGATGCGGAACGACCAGAAGAGCGGCCAGATCGTCGGGATGGTACCGGCGGCGGCGGCCTTGATGTCGGCCTCGCTCGCCGCGGCCGGGTCTTCGACGAACTGCTTCAGGAGCAGGCCGAAGCCGATGTCCCTGGCGTGGGCGTCGAAGGTGGCGCGGGTCTCGGCCGACGCGTCTCCTGCGCGGATCTTCTGAAGGGCGGCGTAGGCGATTCGACCGGAGCGGATGCGCGCCTCGTGCTCCTTCTCGAGTTCGTCGAGACCCTTGATCGGCTTGTCGAGGGACCGCGTGGCGATGAGGCCGAGGGCGGCGGGCACGTGGATCGCGCTCGTCGTCTCGCGCTTCTCCTGATCGGGCAGACCGAAGAGCGTGAAGGACGCCGGCGGCTTCTGGGTCTTCCACTCCGCCTCGATGGCGGCGAGCTTGACCTTCTGGACGTCGCCGAGTTCGTAGCCGCTCTCGTCGCCGAGCACGATCACCGACAGGGCGGAGGCGAGGCCGAAGCCGACCGCGACCGCGAAGGACCGCCGGGCGAAGGCGAGATCGCGCCCCTTCAGCAGGTACCAGGAGGAGATCGCCATCACGAAGACCGAGGCCGTCACGTAGCCGGCGGAGACGGTGTGGACGAACTTCACCTGGGCGACCGGGTTGAAGAGCACCTCGGCGAAGGAGGTCATCTCCATGCGCATGGTTTCCGGCGAGAACACCGAGCCGACCGGGTTCTGCATCCAGCCGTTGGCGACCAGGATCCACAACGCCGAGAGGTTCGAGCCGAGGGCGGTCAGGAAGGTCACCGCGAGATGCTTGCGCTTCGACAGCTTGTCCCAGCCGAGGAAGAACAGGCCGATGAAGGTGCTCTCGAGGAAGAAGGCCATCAGGCCCTCGATCGCCAGCGGCGCGCCGAACACGTCGCCGACGTAGTGCGAGTAGTAGGACCAGTTGGTGCCGAACTCGAACTCCATGGTCAAGCCGGTCGTCACACCGAGAGCGAAGTTGATACCGAACAACTTGCCCCAGAACTTGGTCATGTCCTTGTATATCTCCTTACCCGTCATGACATAGACGGTCTCCATGATGACCAGGAGCCAGGAGATGCCGAGAGTCAGCGGCACGAAGATGAAGTGGTAGAGCGCCGTTGCAGCGAATTGCCAGCGCGACAACTCCACGAATGTCGGATCGATCATGTCGGTCGAAGTCCTCTTTCGGGGGAAAGGGCCGGTCGGAAGCGGAAGCGCAACGAAAGGCACCTAACATCGATTGCGCATATAAGAATAAACCTACATTTCTCATATAGGAATATCCCTCGGCCACGAGAGCCGCTCCGATCGGGTCGAGTAGGCGCTCCCCGTCGTCGGGAAGACCCGTGTAAACCCCTGCGTCCACTGACTATTCGAGCAGCGCTCTGGCAGCGACGAGACGTTTCGTCGCATGTAGTCGCCAGTTCTCGAAAGCACGATACACGCATCAGCCAAGCTCGATGACGCATTCGTCTCGACATTGACCCATATCAATCGAGCGCAATCGCTCTTCTTTGGCGATTCAATGCTTTTCGTATGTGATTTTATTGTATTTTATTTTGCTTTTTGATCTGAACGAAGATCAATTGTGCGGCGACCGGCGACGGCAGAGGCGACAAGGATCAACTCGAACGGCGTTCCCTCCGCGCCATCGCCGGGGGTGCGGAACGTCCACGCAAACGCCGACGGGGCGGACGCCGCGTTCCGAGAGCGGCGTCCTTCGCTCGCCCGGTCGCCCGCGTGCGGTCGGTGATCGCGAATCGAGTGAGCCCCCGCGGCGCGGCGAACGCCGTCCGCGCACCGACCCACCGAACGCTCCCGGACGTGCCTCAGGCGATCCCGCCCTTGAAGCGCTGCCCCGCCGTCCAGCGGCGGAAGGCCGGGAGGTGGCGATCGCGCGACGCCTCCATCAACCAGGTGAAGACGGCGACGAGGTCGTCGCGGTCGGCGACCGCCGGCAGCAGCCGATCGACATAGAGCCCGACGTTGTCGATCTCCGCTTCGACCGCGATGTCACAGGCGCAGGCCACGGATGCGGGCACCGCCGCGCGGACCTCCGGCGACCCGATGTGGGGATTGGGCGGCACCGCGTGTCCGTGGGCCCGCAAAACCCCCGCCAAGGCCGCGGCATGGCGCGCTTCCGCATCGACGATGTGGGCGAAGGGCATCGCGTTCGGGAACCGTTCGAGGACGGCCGAATAATAGGCGAAGGCGCGATACTCGTCGTCGAGCGCCTCGTGAACGGCGGCGAGTTGCGCATCCGTCAACGAGCGGGAAGCCAGGATCTCGGTCGCCGAGACGCAACCGGCGCCTCGGCGGTGACGACGACCGGCACCCGGTCGGCAACCACGGCCTTCTGCGATGTCGTGGGACGTCACGTACATGAGAACCTCCGAAAAGAAGCGAAGCGAGTCCAAGCTCGCCGCGGACGCCCGCCCGATGGCCGGCACCGGATCCACCGCCCGCCGCGTTTGATCGCGATCCCGCCGTGGACGCGCTCAGAATAGCGTGATAACTTATATTCACAATATATATTTGAGGTCCGCCCATGCGTATGAATGCCGCAACCAACGGCGCGTTCCGCATTCTCATGATCTGCCGAAGGGACCGGCAACTGTCGATGCAGGAGATGGCCGCGCGGTTGGGGCTGTCGGAGGCTCTGGTGCTGAAGTCGTGCCACGAGCTCATGCAGGCGGGGCTGCTCGTCGGCAAGCGCGGGCGCGGCGGCGGCTATCGCCTGGCGCGCGACCCGGAGGGCATCCGCATCACCGAGATCGTCGACGTCTTCGAACCCGAAGAGAATCTGTTCCCCTGCCGCCTGCGGGCCGACGGCGAGTGCCGAATCGTCGAGGTGTGCAAGCTGCGTCGGGCGTGCGAGCGAGCCTACGGTGTGTTCCGGTCGGAGCTCGATCGCCTGACCATCGCCGATCTCGCCCTCGAAGACGAGGGAGTCTGACCGACGCTCATGCCGTCGCCGCCGCGGCTCGGCAGGCGGAGGCGTCCGGGGCGGCGAGGTCGAGGACGTCGAGGAGTTCGTCGCCGTTGTCGGAGATCTCGGCGAGGGTCATCTCGTCGAGAGCGTCGAGGAAGGCCTCGGTCGACCGCAGCAGCGCCGGGCGAAGCCGGCAGCGACGGACGAGGGGACATGCGTCGCTCGCCGGGTCGAAGCACTCGACCAGAGAGAAGCCGTCCTCGGTCCGCCGGATGACCTCGCCGAGGCTTATGGTCGCACTCGGGCGGGTGAGCCGGAAACCGCCGCCGTTTCCGCGAACCGTCTCGATGTAACCCCAGAGCCCGAGGCGGTGGACGCACTTGACCAGATGGGCCTTCGAGATCCCGAAGGCGTCCGCCACGTCCTGCACCGTCGTCAGGTCGGGGCTGCGCACCGCGGCGATCATCAGGATTCGGAGAGTGTAGTTGGAATAGCTCGTCAGCCGCATCGCTGCCCGCCGTGCACATCACCCGCCCGCCTCGCCGGTGGTCCGGGCACACGATGGGCCATGACGCATCCTATAGAGCAGAACCGGGGTCACCGGAAGCGTCCCCGACGGAGATCAGGACCGCCGGACGAGGCGATGGGCGAGCAGGATGTCTTCGGAGCGCTCGCCCGACCACCGCGCCTCGAGCTGTGCGACGATCGCCGCGCCGTAGTCCTCGTAGGGGACGTGGACCGAGGTCAGCCAAGGAGCGATCCAGGCGTTGAGCGGGTTCTCGTCGACGCCGATGATCAGGCAGTCCTCGGGCACCGCCACTCCGGTCTCGTGGGCATGGCGCCAGGCGCCGTAGGCCATCTGGTCTGAGACGCACATCATCCCGGCCGGCCAGCCTCCGGCGGCGACGAGGCCGCGGATGGCCTCATAACCGCTCTCGAGATGGGCGCGACGATCCGAGCGGCCGATGCGGATCGCCCTCTTCGGTACGCCGCGTTCGACGAGACGTGCGGAAAAGCCGATGACGCGGTCGGCGATGGCCGAGGACGAGAGCGCGGAATGGAGGAGCGCCGGCCGCTCGATGCCGGCGTCGAGGAGGAAGTCGGCCGCCTCGCGCCCCGCCCCGACGTCGTCGATGCCGACGAAGGGTGCCGCCGGCAGGCCGCGTGGCTGGCGGCGGCCGACCAGCACCGCCGGTTCGTCGCGCTTGAGGAAGGCGGCGAGCCCGTGGCTGGCGACGCAGGAGACCAGCACGTAGCCGCGGACGGAATGCGCCCGCATCGCCGCGAGGTAGTCGTCCTGGATCTCCGGGTCGTCGTGAGTGTCGCACAGCAGCGTCACATGGCCGATCGCCCGGAGCGCGGCTTCGGTCGAGGAGGCGATCGCCGCCATCGCCGGGTTGTCGAGATTGGGCACCAGCATCGCCACCAGACGGCTCTCGCCGCGCCTGAGGGCTCGGCCGAGCGAATCGGGGCGATAGCCGTATTCCTCGATCAGCGCCTGGATGCGCGCCACCGTCTCGGCATTGGCACGGTTGAGATGGCCGTTGACGACCCGCGACACGGTCGAGATCGACACCCCCGCCCGCGCGGCGATGGTCGCCAGTGAAGCTCGTCGTCCTTGCGCGCCGTTCATCGAAATGACCTCCGTCGCGTTCATAGTGGATTCTACACGGCTTGACATCTTTGGCAAACGTTTGCCAAAGTGCCGGCACAACGAGAATGCCCGGTGTCTCTCCCGATCGGAGGGGCGGACGGGCGCACCGCAGCCCCTCGAGGGGTCGTCTTCCGTGGAGGAGACCTGAATGGCCAAGCACATCGCGACGACCGGCGTCATCGCCGGCGCTCTTCTCTCGCTCGTCTCGACCGCCGCGTCGGCCGAGACCGTCACCCTTCGCTATCTCTGCTATCAGGACGCGGACGAATGCGACGTCACCCGCGACCTGCTCGATCGTTTCGAGAAGCAGAACCCCGACATCAAGGTGATCGTCGACAAGGTCGCCTTCTCGGTGATCCGCGACCAGCTCGAGACCCGTCTCCAGGCCGGTGAAGGCCCGGACATGGCGCGCACCACGACGCTGGCCGGCATGAATCGCTGGTATCTCGATCTGACGCCGCACGTGAACGCCGCCTACTGGCAGCAGAACTTCGCCGCCTCGCTGCCGTGGATGCGCTCCGGCCCCGACGACAAGGGCATCTACGGCTGGCTCACTCAGATCACCGTCACCGGGCCCTTCGTCAACAAGACGCTGTTCGATCAGGCCGGCGTCGCCCTGCCCAAGGCCGGCGCGACCTGGGACGACTGGGCCAAGGCGGCCGCCGAGGTCCAGAAGAAGGCCAAGACCTATTCCGGCATCGCCATGGACCGCTCCGGCCATCGCTTCGCCGGTCTCGCCGTCTCCTACGGCGCCAAGTATTTCGACGCGGCCGGCAAGCCGACCGCGGTGGTCGACGACGGCTTCAAGGCGCTCGCCGAGCGCATGGTGAAGTGGCACGCCGATGGCATCATGCCGCCGGACATCTGGCCGGGCGCGTCGGGCGCCAAGTGGAAGAACGGCGCCGACATGTTCATCAACGGCGACGCCGTGATGCACATCTCCGGCTCGTGGATGATCCAGCGCTATCAGACCGACATCGGCGACAAGTTCGAGTGGATCGTGCCGCCGCAGCCCTGCGGCTCCGCCGGTTGCTCGGCCATGCCCGGCGGCGCCGGCATGGTGGCGCTGAAGGGTACCAAGCACCCGGCGCAGGTCGGCAAGGTGATGGACTTCCTCGTCTCCGAGCCGATCATCAAGGAATACTACCAGCGCACCGTCCAGATCCCGGCCCATTCCGGCGTCGCCGCCAAGGGCCTCGACTACGGGGCGAAGGTCGGGCCGGCGGCGCGGGCGGCGCTGAAGCAGTTCACCGCCGATTTCGCCAAGATCTCGCCGATCGCCCACAAGCTGCAGGCCTATCCGCGCAACCTGTCGATCTTCAACGCCTCGGTGAACTACGTCGCCCAGGCGATCACCGGCACGCTGACGACGGCGCAGGCCTACGCCAAGATCCAGGAAGAGATCGACAACGCCGAGAAGAAGTGATCGCAGCCGAGGCGGGACGACCTCCCCGCGAGGCCGCCCCGCCGCCGCCTTCGGCTCCTGCCGGTGGGGCGAAGCGATCCATCGCCACTTCGCACATCGGTTCGAAGCGCCCGGGGGACGGAGCCCAGTTTCTTCGCCTTCCCTCCCCTCGGAGGGAACAGGAGGAGACGGTCCCCGCCCCGCCGATGCCGCGGACGGTCGAGGATTCGATCGCCGCATTCGGCGACCGGAGCTCGATGGACCGTTTCGTCACGCCCCCGCCCCCGCGACGAGAACGAGGAGAGGGTCTGCGCATGTCCGATCACGAACCTGCGGCTTCGACCGTGGCAGCCGTGCGACCGCTCGAACGGATCGCCGCGCTCTGGCGGCGGATCGACCCGATCGACTTCTTCTTCCGCTCCCTTCAGGCGCGGATCGGCGCCAAGCGGATGGCCTGGGCCTTCCTGGTGCCCAATCTCCTGATCTTCGGCACCTTCGCCTTCTGGCCGATGATCCTCAATTTCTGGATGGCCTTCACCGGCGGCACCTCGACGATCATCGCCGAACGGCCCTTCGTCGGCCTCGACAACTTCCGCGAAATTCTCGACTGCCCGAGCTGGCTCGACCCGCGCGGTTGCCCGGTGGTGGGCTATTCCTTCTGGACGGGACTGTGGAACACGTTGTTCTTCGCCGCCGTCCAGGTGCCGGCGATGATCCTCGTCGCCACCGCCACCGCCCTCGTCCTCGACCGCGACATGAAGGGCCGCGGCTTCTGGCGCGCCGTCTACTTCTATCCGGTGATGCTGTCGCCGGTGGTGGTGGCGGTGATCTGGGACTGGATCCTCAAGCGCCGCGGCATCCTCAACGCCCTCCTCGGCGACGTCGTCGAACGCTGGAACGGGTTCGTCGCGTATCCGGCGGCGGCGGCGGGCCTGATCTTCGTCGTCGCCTTCGTCGTCGCCCTGCTCGTCGTCCGCCCGATCGCCGCCCGCTTCGGCGCTTCGCCCGCGGCGGCGCGGGGTGGGGCGATCGCGGCCGCACTCGTCCTGGCGACGATCGCGGCCTTCGCCACACGGCCGTGGGGCTTTCTCGTCCTCGCCGATTTCCGGCCGGTCAACTGGCTGGTCGACCAGCGCTCCGGCTGGCCGATGTTCTGGGCGATCTTCGTCTACTCCTGGGCCCATCTCGGCTTCTACATGCTGATCCTGCTCGCCGGCCTGCAGGCGATCCCGCGTGACCTCTACGAAGCGGCCGAGATGGACGGCACCTCCAAGACGCGCCAGCTCTTCCGCATCACCCTGCCGCTGCTCACCCCGACGATGATCGTCGTCGTCGTGCTGTCGCTGATCCGCGCGTTCCAGGTCTTCGACGAGATCTGGGTGCTGACCGGCGGCGGTCCCGGGCAGGCGACCAAGATGATCGTCCAGCACATCTACGAGACCGCCTTCACCGGCGACGCCAAGCGCTACGGCGTGGCGGCGGCCTCCTCGGTGCTGGTCGCGGGGCTCCTGCTGGTGCTGACGCTCCTGCAACTCTTCGTCTCGCGCCGGAGGGCTCAGGGATGATCACCGCCACGGATCTCACCACCTTCCTCACCCGGCGGCGCGGCCGCGCGCTGCACTGGACCGACGTCGTCGCCCACCTCTACCTCGCCTTCGGGTTGGCGCTGGTGGTGCTGCCGGTGGTGTGGATGCTGGTCTCCTCGGTCAAGTCGCAGCGCGCCTTGGTGGAGAACGACCCGCGCCTCCTGCCGTGGGAGCAGGTCACCGTGCTCGGGTCGGAAGGCCGGCAGCTGTCGGTCTTCACGCTCGTCCGCGACGACGGCACCCGCCTCGAGGTCGCCTTCCTCGCCCCTCGCGGCCGCAACGCGCTGGTGGTGCCGGTGGCGGAAGTCGGCGACGCGACGCGCGCCTTCGAAGCGCCACGTGACCGGCTCGTCCGCAAGGAGACGGTGGCACCGCAGATCGGCAACTACACCAAGCCGCTCTTCGGTACCGGCGACACCGATCGCTTCCCCTTCATGCGCTTCTTCTGGAACTCGACCTTCGTCACCACGATGGCGACGCTGCTGACGCTGCTGGTCAACTCGATGGCCGCCTTCGCCTTGTCGAAGTACCGCTTCCGCGGGCGCGACGCGATCGTGGTGATCATCGTCTCGACGCTACTGATCCCGCCGACGGTGATTCTGGTGCCGCTGTTCATCACGGTGCAGGGGCTCGGGCTCTTCAACGAGTTGTGGGGGGTGATCATCCCGGCGATCGCCTCGCCGACCGGCGTCTTCCTGCTGCGCCAGTACATGCTCACCATCCCCGACGAATTGCTCGAGGCGGCGCGCATGGATGCGGCCTCGGAGTGGAAGATCTACTGGCGCATCATCCTGCCGCTCGCCGCACCGGCGCTGGCCGTCCTCGCCATCCTGTCGGTGATCTGGCGGTGGAACGACTTCATGTGGCCGCTGATCGTGCTGACCAAATCCGAGGTCTACACCCTCCAGCTCGGCCTCTCGACCTTCAAGGGCGAGATCGCCGACAACCTCGACCACCTCCTGGCGATGACCGTCCTCACCCTGCTGCCGGTGACGCTGGTCTTCGTCTTCCTCCAGAAACACATCACCGCCGGCATCGCCAACACCGGGCTCAAGTGACGGGAAGGTACCGCATGGCACGGCTCGAACTCAGATCGGTCACCAAGACCTTCGGCACCGCCCGGGTGATCCACGGCATCGACCTCGAGATCGAACACGGCGAGTTCGTCGTCTTCGTCGGTCCCTCGGGCTGCGGCAAGTCGACCCTGCTCAGGATGATCGCCGGGCTCGAGACGGTCACGACGGGCGAGGTCGTTCTCGACGGACGGATGGTCAACACCGTGCCGGCGGCCGAGCGCGGCCTCGCCATGGTGTTCCAGTCCTACGCCCTCTATCCGCACATGTCGGTGAGGCAGAACCTGTCCTTCGGCCTCGAGAACCTGCGCATGGCGCGCGCCGAGATCACCCGCAGGGTCGACGAGGCGGCGCGGATGCTCCGGATCGAGGCGTTGATGGATCGTCGCCCCGGCCAGCTCTCCGGCGGCCAGCGCCAGCGCGTCGCCATCGGCCGCGCCGTGGTGCGCGAACCGACGATATTCCTCTTCGACGAGCCGCTGTCGAACCTCGACGCCGAACTGCGCGTCCAGATGCGCATCGAGATCGGCAACCTCCACCACCGCCTCGGCAACACCATGATCTACGTCACCCACGACCAGGTCGAGGCGATGACCATGGCCGACCGCATCGCGGTGCTGCGCGACGGCCGGCTCGAGCAGTTCGGCAAGCCGCTCGATCTCTACAACCGCCCCGCCAACCGCTTCGTCGCCGGCTTCATCGGTTCGCCGCGCATGAACTTCCTCTCGGGCACCCTCGCGGCGATCGATGAGGCCGGCGTCGAGGTGGCGTTGAAGGCCGGCGGGCGGATCCGCGTCCCCGTCGGCGCCGCCGGGCTCGACCTCGGCGCGTCGGTCGACTTCGGCGTGCGTCCCGAGCACATCCGCCCGATCGAGCCGGAGGGTGCGCCGGTCGGCCTCGCGGTGACGCTCGCCGAGCAGCTCGGCGGCGAGAGCTACCTCCACGGCACGACGGAGAGCGGCGAGACCGTCGCCGCCCGCCTGCCCGGCCAGACCTCGGTGCGGCGCGGCGACACCGTCGGCCTCGCCCTCGGCGACCCGGGCGACCGCCATCTCTTCGACGCGGCGACCGGCGCCGCCCTGCCGCATCTCGCCTGATCCCGCACGCCTCGGAGTTCGATCCTCATGCGCATCTTCCATTCCCGTGGCACCACCACCCCGCGACCCCATGGTCTCGAGGTCGGGCTGGAGGACGGCTGGCGGCTGCGGCTCGTCGCCGTGGCCGACGACCTGATGCGGGTGGTGCTCGAGCCGGCGGGCGGATTGCCTCTCGACCGGTCGTGGATGGTCGCGCCTCAGGGTGAGGTGCCGTGGGAGGGGCGGCCGCGCGACGACCTCGCCGGATTCGCCCCGCCGGAGACGACCATCGAACCGCTCGACGGCGGCGCCACCCGTCTCACCGCCGGCCGCTTTCGCATCACCGTCCGCGCCGCACCCCTGCGCTTGGCGGTGGAACAACGGGTCGGCGGCGGCTGGCGGCCGTGGATCGCCGATCGCGACACCGGTGGCTTCGTCCGCATCGATGGCGATCGCAAGCTGCGCCACTATCAGTTCCGCGCCGAGAGCGATCGCTACTTCGGCCTCGGCGACAAGTCCGGTCCGCTCGATCGCCACGGCCGCCGTTTCCGCGTCCTGCAACTCGACGCGCTCGGCTACGACGCCGAGATCGGCGACCCGCTCTACAAGCACGTCCCCTTCACCATCGTCCGCACCGGCGAGGGAAGCGACGCGGTCTCCGGAGGGCTCTTCTACGACAGCCTCGCGCCGATGGTCTTCGACATGGGCTGCGAGCGCTCGAACTACCACGGGCTCTATCGCTACGTGGAGACCGACGAGCCGGGCCTCGATCTCTGGCTGATCGCCGGGCCCGACGTCGCGACGGTGACCCGCCGCTTCACCCTGCTGACCGGGCGGCCGTCCCTGCCGCCGCGTTGGAGCTTCGGCTTCGCCTTCACCTCGATGCACCACGCCGACGACGAGAAGGCGCAAGAGGTGATCGCCGGTTTCGCCGAGCGTTGCCGAGCCGAGGGCATTCCGCTCGCCGCGATCCATTTCGGTTCGGGCTATTCGACTCGCGGTCCGCGCCGCTACGTCTTCACCTGGAACCGCGACAAGTTCCCCGATCCGCGGGCGCTCTTCGCCAAGCTCGACGCCATGGGGCTGCCGACGGTGGCCAACATCAAGCCGGTTCTGCTCGACGATCATCCCTATTACGAAGGCGTCGCGGCCGCCGGCGGCTTCGTCGAGGCGGAGGGCGGCGGCCCGGTGAGCGAGCAGTTCTGGGACGGAATGGGCTCCTATCTCGACTTCACCAACCCCGAGACCGTCCGGCGCTGGCAGGAGGGCGTCACCGAGCAGGTGCTCGGCCACGGCTTCACCGCCGCCTGGAACGACAACAACGAATACGAGATCGGCGCCGAGAACGCCCGCGCCGGCCTCTTCGGCCATCCTCACGACGCCACCCGCATTCGCCCGTTGCAGGCGCTGTTGATGACCCGCGCGACCTTCGAGGCGACGCGGGCGCGCGATCCGGGACGGCGCCCCTTCACCGTCACCCGCGCCGGTCCGGCCGGGTTGCAGCGTTACGCCGAGACCTGGTCGGGCGACAACGGCACGTCGTGGCACACCCTGAAGTGGAACCTCCGGAACGGCCTGTCGATGGCGCTCTCGGGCTTCTCGCGGGTCGGACACGACATCGGCGGCTTCACCGGCCCGAGGCCGGACGCCGAGTTGCTCTGCCGCTTCGTCGAGATGATGGCGCTGCATCCCCGCGCCCTGATGAACTCGTGGAAGCCTGAGGTCGCCCCCGACTGGCGGGCCGCCACCCATCCGTGGACCCATCCGGAGGTGCTGCCCGGGATCCGCGACGCGCTGAACCTGCGCACCACCTTCCTGCCGCTTATCTACACCCTCGCCCATGCCCATGTGCGCGACGGCGAGGCGATCATCCGCCCGCTGTTCTGGGACTTCCCCGACGATCCGCGCACCTTCGACGAACACGACGCGATGATGCTCGGCCCCGACGTGCTGTTCTCGCCGGTGGTCGAGAAGGGCGCGACGACGAAGACGCAGTATCTGCCGAAGGGACCGGAGGCTTGGATCGAATTCGCCACCGGCCGGGTCTTCGCCGCCGGGAGCGAGGCGACCGTCGAGGCCCCTCTCGGCCGTCCGCCGATCTTCGTGCGCGCCGGGGCGGCATTGGTGCTCGCCTCCGAAACGCCGGTCGTCCGGCCGACCGACGCGCCGGCCCGCCGCCTGTGGATCGCGGTCGGCTCTCCCGCCGGCACCGCCCGCGGCCGCCACGTCGAGGACGACGGCGAGACCGAGCGTTGGCGCGACGGCGACCTTCTCGATCTCGCCGTCACCGCGACGTGGAGCGTCGAGGCGCTGGCGCTCGACTTCACCGCGCTCGCCGGCGACAGACCCCTGCCCGCCGTCACGGACTGGCGCATCGAGACCTCCGACGGCGTCGCCTCGCGCCGCATCGAGCACCGCCCGGCCGCGCGCTGAACCGAGCGCCGAGCTTCGCCACGCGTCAGCCGCGCAGGGCGGGGCAGGCGTCGGCGGCGCGGCCGAGATCGGCGGCGGCGGCGAGGAGGAGCGGTGCGACGGCGGCGATGCGCTCGGCGGAGAAGCGCACGCAGGGCCCGGCGATCGACACCGCCCCACGCGGCTCGCCGTCCGGTCCGACGATCGGCGCCGCCATCGCCGTCATGCCGGGGGTGAAGGTCTCGACGGTCAGCGACCAACCGCGCGCCCGGGCCTCGGCGAGGGCCGCGAGCAGGCCCGACGGGCCGGTGACGGCATTGGGGCCGTAGTCGGCCGGCGCACCGAAGCCCTGCCGCGCCACCGCCGTCAGCGCTTCGTCGTCGCCGAGCCGCGACAGCACCGCCAACCCTCCGGCCGAGCAGGACAGCCGCGCCTCCTGCCCCTGATCGGGGTCATAGCGCAGTCCCGAGCGGGCACCCTGGGCCTTGGCGACCCAGGTGAGACGCCCGTCGGACCAGACCGACAGACGCACCAATTCGCCCGAGGCTTCGGCGAGGCGATCGAGGAAGGGCTGGGCGACGTCGACGACGCCGACGGCGGCGAGGTCGGCGAGCCCGAGGGCGGCGAGCCGCAGGGTCAGGGCGTAGTCGCCGCGTTCGCCGACCCGGCGGACCCAACCGGCGGTGGCGAGGTCGGCGAGGAGGCGATGGGCGCCGCTTTTCGGGCAATCGAGGCGTTCGACGATCTCGGCGAGGGGCAGTCCCTCCGGCCGGCCGGCCAGAAGCTCGAGTATGCCCAGGGTCCGTTCCAGCACGCCGCTCATGCCATCTCCCCACCGCCTTCGCACCGTTCGGCGACCGGCCCGGTTCGTCCCGCGACTTCTCGCACGGGCGTAGGCGAGCGGTCCACCGCGACGGCGTCCCTCCGGCACGGCGACCGCACCCGGCTCGCCCGACCCGATCGACCCGAAAGCCTGGGCGGATGCCCTTCGTCGGCACCGCCCGGGCTTCCCGCGAGCGGAGCGACCCGCCATTCGAACCATACATCGCCCGATCGATTTTTTGAATGATGTACTTTTGTGGAACATCGTTCCGGTTTAACAATCGAGACATCGCGAAAGTGCCGCGCCGCCGAGGGCGGGCCGTCGATCGCGGATCGGCCATCGGACGGGGCGCGGGCGGCGAGAAGGCGGGTGAGCCGCCGGGCGGATCGGGGAGGAAGGATCATGACCATCACACTGGACGGGGCGACGCGCCTCGTGCCCATCGTCGGCGACCCGATCGCGCAGGTGAAGTCGCCGGCGGGGATGAGCGCCGCCTTCGCGGAAGCCGGCCGCAACACGCTGGTGGTGCCGGCCCACGTGGCCCCGGCGGATCTGGCGGCATGGTTCGCCGGCCAGGCTGTGGCCAGGAACGTCGACGGCCTGATCGTCACCGTCCCCCACAAGTTCGCCGCCTACCTGCTCTGCGCCACGGCGTCGCCGCGAGCGCACTTCCTGCGCTCGGTCAACACCATTCGCCGCAACGCCGACGGCTCCTGGCACGGCGACATGTTCGACGGCCTCGGCCACGTCGCCGCGGCGAAGGCGGCGGGCTGCAGCTTCGAAGGCGCGCGGGTGCTGCTCGTCGGTACCGGCGGGGCCGGCACCGCGATCGCCCGGGCGGTCGCCGACGTCGGGCCGGCCGACCTCGCCCTCCACGACGCCGACACCGCCCGCCGCGACGATCTCGTCGCCCGCCTCGCGGCGACCGGCGCGCCGGTCCGCGCCGGGTCCAGCGATCCGCGCGGCTTCGACGTGGTGCTCAACGCCACGCCGCTCGGCATGCGGCCCGGCGGCCCGCTCCCGGTCGACGGCGACGGCCTCTCGGGCGCGATGTTCGTCGGCTGCGTCGTCACCGAGCCGAAGGTCCCGCCGCTGATCGAGCGGGCGCAGGAGCTCGGCTGCCGCACCATCACCGGCGCCGACATGTTCCGCGAGGTGCGCGATCTGATGCTCGCGTTCCTGCTCGAAGGCGACGGCGGGAGAGCGCCATGATCGTCGCGCTCGAGGCGCTCTCGCCCGACGCCGCCTACGATCTGGTGGTGGTCGGGTCCGGCGCGGCCGGGCTCGCCGCGGCGCTCTTCGCCGCGCTCGAGGGCGGCCGCGTGCTGATCGTCGAACGCACCGAATTCGTCGGCGGCACGACGGCACTCTCCGCCGGGACGACCTGGGTGCCGGGCACCCGCCACGCCGCCACCGTCGCCGCCGAGGACGACCGGGCGACCGCCTCGCGCTTTCTCGACGGCGTCGTCGGCGATCATGCGCCGCGGCCGCTGCGCGAGGCCTTCCTCGATGCCGGCCCGGCGGCGATCGAACGGCTCGAGCGCGAAACGCTGGTGCACTTCCGCCCCTACGCCACCCACCCGGACTACGAGCAGCAGGTCGAAGGCGCCACGCTGCGCGGTCGGGCGCTGGAGCCCCTGCCCTTCGACGGCCGGCGGCTCGGCCCGCTTCTCCACCGCATCCGTCCGCCGATCCCGGAGTTCACCCTGTTCGGCGGCATGATGGTCGACCGGACCGACGTCGGTCACCTGCTGAAGATCGGCCGGTCCCTGCGCTCGACGGCGCACGCGGCGGCGATCCTCGCCCGCTACGGTCTCGACCGGTCGCGCGGGCCACGGGGCACGCGGCTGGTGATGGGCAACGCCCTCGTCGGCCGCTTCCTCGCTTCGCTGGCGACGCGCCGCGTCGACCTCCTGGTCGAGACGGAGGTGGACCGGCTGGAGACCGGCGCGACGGGGATCGAGGCGCTGGTGCTGCGGCGGGGCGACACGACGCGAAAGGTCGCGACCCGGCTCGGCGTCGTCGACGCGGCCGGCGGCTTCAACCGACACCCGACCCGCCGCGCCGAACTGCTGCCGGCGCCGGTCCCCGACTGGAGCCCGGCGGCGCCCGGCCACACCGGGGCGATGCAGGATCTCGCGCTCGGGCTCGGTGCGCGTTTCTCGACGGCACAGGCCCAACCGGCCTTCTGGGCGCCGGTCTCGCTGCGCCGGAGGGGCGACGGCACCATGGCCGTCTTCCCGCATTTCGTCCTCGACCGCTCGAAGCCGGGGACGGTTTGCGTCGACGGCGGCGGCCGGCGCTTCGTCGACGAGGCGATCTCCTACCATCGCTTCGGCGAGGCGATGTTCGCCGGCCACGCGATACGGCCGACCATCCCCTGCCTGATCGTCACCGACGCGACGGGGCTGCGCCGCTACGGCCTCGGCCAGGTGCGGATGGGGACGCGCGATCTCTCGGGCCCCATCGCCGACGGCTACCTGATCGAAGGGGCGAGCCTGGCGGAACTCGCGGCGAAGGCCGGCGTTCCGGCCGAGGCGCTCGCGGCGAGCGTCGCCGAGATCAACGCGGCGGCGGCGAGCGGCGTCGATCCGGCCCTCGGTCGCGGCGCGACGGCCTACGAACGCCACAACGGCGACTCGGCTCACCCCGGCCCCAACCCGACGCTGGGCGAGATCGTCACGCCGCCCTTCTATGCGGTGCGCCTGCACGTCGGCGACATCGGCGCGGCGGCCGGGTTGGTGATCGACGCGAGCGCCCGCGTGCTCGACGGCGACGACCGTCCGATCCCCGGGCTGTGGGCCTGTGGCAACGAGGCGGCCTCGATCATGGGCGGCACCTATCCGGGCCCCGGCATAACCATCGGCCCGGCGATCGTCTTCGCCCATCTGGCCGTCGCCGACGCCTTCGGCCGGCGCGCCCGGGAGGTCGGGCGATGAGCGCGGACGCGCCGGTCTTCGATCTCGTCGTTGTCGGCTCGGGTGCGGCCGGGCTCGCCGCGGCGGTGACGGCGGCCCATCTCGGTCTGTCGGTCGCGGTGGTGGAAAAGCGGTCGCGCCTCGGCGGCACCACCGCCTGGTCGGGTGGTTGGCTGTGGATCCCGGGCAATCCGCTGGCGGTCGAGGCGGGGATCGTCGAGGACGCCGAGGCGCCGCGCGCCTATCTGCGAGCCGAACTCGGTGAGGCCCACGACCCGGCGATGGTGGCGACGCTGCTCGACGAGGGGCCGCGCATGGTCGAGTTCTTCCGTCGTAGGACGGCGCTCGACTTCATCTGCGGCACCACCATTCCCGACTTCCACGACCGCTCCCCCGGCGCCGGCCTCGGCGGCCGATCGCTCTGCGCCGCGCCGTTCGACGGACGCGCGCTCGGAGCCCGCATCGCCGATCTCGAGCCGCCGCTCGATCTCGGCGCGCCCTTCGGCATGGGGATCGCTTCGGGCGCCGACCTGCGCCACTTCTTCGATGCGCGGCGCAAGCTCGGCTCCTTCCTCCACGTGACGAAGCGGCTGACCCGGCATCTCCTCGATCTCGCCCGCCACGGCCGCGGCATGACGCTGGTCGCCGGCAACGCGCTGGTGGCGCGGTTGGTGAAGTCGGCCGACGATCTCGGCGTCACCTTCCTCACCGCGACGGCGGCGCGGGCACCGATCCTCGCCCGCGGCCGGGTCGTGGGGATCGAGATCGAGGGGCCGGCCGGCGCCGGACGGTTGACTGCGCGGCGCGGCGTCGTGCTCGCCGCCGGCGGTTTCCCGCACGACACCGCCCGCAAGGCGCGGCTCTTCCCGCACGCGCCGACCGGCCGCGAGCACCATTCGGCCGCGCCGGAGGCCAACACCGGCGACGGGCTGTCGATCGGCGAAGCGGCCGGCGGCCGGGTGCGCGACGACCTCCTCCATGCCGGCGCCTGGGCGCCGGTGTCGCTGGTGCCGCGTCGCGACGGCTGCGTCGGCCGCTTCCCGCATCTGGTCGAGCGGGCGAAGCCGGGGCTGATCATGGTCCGACGCGACGGGCGACGCTTCACCGACGAGGCGGACAGCTATCACGACGTGATGTCGGCGCTCTTCGCCGCGACGCCGCCGGGTGAGCCGGCCGAGGCGTGGCTCGTCTGCGACGCGCGCTTTCTCGCCCGCTACGGGCTCGGCCGAGTGCGGCCCTTCCCGTTCCCGCGCCGCCCTTGGCTGCGCAACGGCTACCTGAAACGCGGCCGCACGCTCCGCGAACTGGCCCTGGCCTGCGGCATCGACGCCGCTGGACTCGAGGCGACGGTGGCGGCACACGACGGCCCCGCCCGGGAGGGACGCGACCCCGCCTTCCATCGTGGCGAGAGCGCCTACAACCGCATTCAGGGCGAGCCCGACCATCGACCCAACCCCTGCGTCGCACCGATCGAACGCGCGCCCTTCTTCGCGGTGCGGATCGTACCCGGCAGCCTCGGCACCTTCGCCGGTCTCGCCACCGACGCGCGCGCCCGGGTGCTCGACCGCGACGGGCGGCCGATCCCGGGCCTGTGGGCGGCGGGCGCCGACATGTCGAGCATGATGGGCGGCCGCTATCCGGCGGGCGGGATCACTCTCGGCCCGGCGATGACCTTCGCTCACGTCGCGGCGAAGGATGCCGCCGCCACCGACCCTCTCGATCCCGAAGTGGAGTGACCCGATGCGATACGAAATCCTCACCCTGACCGTCCGTCTCGGCGGCGTCGGCGCCGCCGTCGCCGGCATCGACGCCTTCTCGAAGGCGCCCGGCACGCGCGGCCGGCTCCTCGGCTGCTGGACCGCCGAGGTCGGCACGCTCAACCGCGTCGTGGTGCTGCGCGTCTTCGAGAGTGAATCTGATCTGCATGCGGACCGCATGTCGATCTTCTCCGCCCCGGATCCTTTCGGGGCCGGCGAAGCGATCGTCGAGATGGAATTCGAGACCCACGCTCCCTTCCCCTGGTGTCCGCCGCCCAGCCCCGGGGCCCACGGGCGGGTGTGGGAGATGCGCACCTACCGGCTCAAGCACGGCGGCCTCGCGCCGACCATCGACGCCTGGGAGAAGGCGATGGCGAAGCGCGGCGCGGTGTCGCCGCTCGCCCTCGTCACCCACGCCCTCGACGGCGTGCCGCGCTTCACCCACTTCTGGCCCTATGCGAGTTTCGACGACCGTTTCGAGAAGCGCTCGCGGGCGGTCGCCGAAGGGGTGTGGCCGCCGGTCGGGGGGCCGCAGTGGCTGACCGGCGACATGGTGTCGACGCTGCTCGTGCCGACCTCGATCTCGCCGCTCGCGTGAGGGCGGACATGCCACGGATGTTCTCCCTCGCCCATCTCACCTTCGCGCCGCTCGCGCCACCGGAGGCGATCCGGCTCGCCGCCCGGCTCGGCTACGGGGCGGTCGGGTTGCGAGCCCTGCCGGCGGCGGCGGGCGGGGCCTTCTCACCGCTGGTCGCGGATGCGGCGCTGCGGCGCGAGACGCGCGCGGCGATCGAGGCGACCGGCGTCGGCGTCCTCGACATGGAGATCGTCCGCCTCGGCGCCGGGTTCACGATCGAGACGGTCCGCCCCTTCCTCGCGGTGTCGGCCGAACTCGGAGCGCGGGCCGTGTTGGTTGCCGGCGACGACCCGGACCGCGGCCGGCTCGTCGCCTCCTTCGCCACGCTCGCGGAAGCCGCCGCGTCCTTCGGCCTGACCGCCGACCTCGAGTTCATGCCGTGGACGGCGGTGCCCGACGCGCGGACCGCCCTCGCCGTCGTCGAGGCGGCCGGAGCGTCGAACGGCGGCGTCCTCGTCGACGCGCTGCATTTCGCACGCTCCGAGACGAGCCTCGACGACGTCGCGGCGATCCCGCGCGAACGGCTCCACTATGCCCAGTTCTGCGACGCCCCGGCGGAGATCCCGGCGACGGTCGAGGGATTGATCCACGACGCGCGCCATCGGCGGCTCCTGCCCGGCGACGGCGGCATCGACCTCGCCGGCCTCGTCGCCCGACTACCGGCCGACCTGCCGATCGGCCTCGAGCTTCCCAACGAGACGGCGAAGGCGGAGCTGGGCGTCGAAGCCTGGGCGGCACGGGCGATCGAACGGGCGCGGCGTCTCTTCGTCCTCTCCGGTTCGGCGTGAGGCGGCCGATCGCCTCACAGCAGCGCTTCGACCCGGACCCGGGTCCCTTCGCCGGGGACCGAGTCGATCTCGACCCGCGCATTGGCCTCGGCCGCCTGTTCGCGTACGCCGAGCAGACCCCAATGGCCTTCCGGCGTGGCGGCGGGATCGAAGCCGACACCGTCGTCGACGACCTCGGCGACCAGGTGATCGCCGTCGTCGCGGCTCTCGAGCCGGGCGGAGATGGCGATGTGGTGAGCCTCGGCGTGTTTCTCGACGTTGCGCGCCGCCTCCTCGACGATGCGGAACACCGCCTCGGTGGTGCGATCGGCGAGCGAGGCGGCGCGATCGTCGACCGCCACGGTGACGTCGACGTCGATGCGGTCCTTCAGCCGCTTGACCATGCGGCGCAGCGCCTCGGCGAGGCCGTCGTCGCGCACCGGCGAATAGCGCAACTGCATGACGGCGTCGCGGGCCTGATTCATGCCGTCGCGGGCGACCTCCTCGGCGGCGGCGAGTTCGCCGTCGACGCGAGCCGGGTCGGAGACCAGCCGGCGGGCGAGGCGGATCTGGGTGAGGAGGGCCAGCAGCGAATGGGCGAGCGTGTCGTGCAAGTCGCGGGCGATGCGCAACCGTTCGCGCACCACCGCGGCGAAGCGGTTCTCCTGTTCCATGCGCTCGATCTCGCGGGCGCGGGCGGCGACACGGGCGTCGAGCTCGGCGTTGAGGGCGGTGAGCTCGTCGTTGGCGGTCTGCAGCGTGCCGACGAGGGCGCCGAAGGAGCGCGAGATGCGCGCCGCCTCGTCCTCGCCGGTGAGGGCGCCGAAGGCCCGGGCGCGGCCGAGGCGCAGGTCGTCGGCGGCCTCGGCGACGGATTTCAACCGGCGCATCAGCCGGCCGGCGACCAGCGCGCCGACGAGCGCGGCGAGAACGCCGCCGGCGGCGACCGCGGCGAAGAGTCCGGCGGCGGTGCGGCCCGCCGGCGCGAAGGCGATGGCCGTCGGCTCGCGCACCACCACCCACCAGCCGAGCCCGTCGAAATCGGCGAAACCGCGCGAGCGGGCGAAGCCGGTCAACTGCCCCGCCTCGACCCGCCAGCCGTCGGTGCCGCCGAAGCGCGAGGGGTCGACGATCGATCCCGGCGGGTTCTTCTCGGAGCCGAGCAGCACCGATCCGTCGCGGCCGACCACCAGT
>JAOTSD010000031.1 GCA_030247555.1 Siculibacillus sp.
CTTCAACAAGTTGAAGAACTGGCGCCGTCTGGCCACCCGCTACGACAAGACCGCCGACAGCTACCTCGGCTTCGTCCTCATCGCCGCCGTCCGTCTATGGACGCGTGCATTCGTCAACAGGACCTAGCAACATCGAAAAACAAAGTTCCTTGGGTTGCGTCCAAGAAACCATGGGGGCGCCCCAACGCATTTTTCTTGGATACTCCGGCGATCGAGAAGGGCTGGCAAGGAAACCCGGCCAGAAGTAGATCGTGGGTGGGAATTCGTTCCAACGCTCGGTCGTTCGCAGAGAACTCCCTAATATCCCCCGCAAAGATGTGATCCGGATCGCCGGAAAAATTCTTGCAGTATGTTTCGCGGGCATACTTGTCCCATTCGCTGGTGAAAACGCATTTGCCGCCAATATTGTCAAACCCGATGCGGAGTCCGCCAATGCCTGCGAACAGATCAATGAAACGGAAGCGGGTGGACTTTTCGGACTTTTCATGGCTGTTGGCCAACAATCGGAGAATATCGAGAGCCAGTGGTGACGGGTCGTTCTCTCCGCTTTCGTGCCGGTAGGCGGATCGCAGCGAAACCTTCGTCACCCTGGCTGCTTCCTCGATGGTGAGGCCAGCCTTCTCCCTCAACCGAGCGAATTCCGACTGCTTCTGCATCGCCATTCACAGCCCCCGAATCACCCGATCTTCTGTGTCGAATTTTGACAAGTTGGCACCGCGAGTCCCGCCTGACAAGAGAAAATATTCCTGTTTTGTTCTCTATGAACACTTCGTACCCTACACTCCCATGTGAATCTCGACCCGGAACCGATCGTATTAGGATCAATCGTCCCAAACAGCATATGACCGGTCACCGAACGCTTGGGCCGCCCTTCACCCCCGCCCCCACCTCGCCTCGATATACCCCTCCACCATCCGCTTGAACTCGTCCGCGATCCCCGCGCCCTTCAGCGTCGCGACCTTCTTGCCGTCGACGAAGACCGGGGCGGAGGGGGTTTCGCCGGTGCCGGGCAGCGAGATGCCGATGTCGGCGTGCTTCGATTCGCCGGGGCCGTTGACGATGCAGCCCATCACCGCCACCTCCAGCGCCTCGACGCCGGGATATTTGCCCCGCCACTCCGGCATCGACTCTCGGATGTGGGTCTGGATGTCGTGGGCGAGTTCCTGGAACACCGTCGAGGTCGTCCGCCCGCAGCCGGGACACGCCGCGACGATCGGCGCGAAGCTGCGCAGGCCCATGGTCTGCAGGAGTTCCTGCGCCGCGATCACTTCCCTGGTCCGGTCGCCGCCGGGCTCGGGGGTGAGCGAATAGCGGATGGTGTCGCCGATCCCCTGCTGCAACAGGATGCCGAGCGCCGCCGACGAGGCGACCAGCCCCTTCGAGCCCATCCCCGCCTCGGTGAGCCCGAGGTGGAGCGCGTAAGGCGAGCGCGCCGCGATCTCGCAGGACACCTTCACCAGATCCTGGATCTGGCTGACCTTGGCCGAGACGACGATCTTGGTCCTCGCAAGGCCGATCTCCTCGGCCAGTTCCGCCGAGAGCACCGCCGACTGCACCATCGCCTCGTGCATCACCTCGCGCGCGGTGAGCGGCGCACCCTTCGCGGTGTTGTCGTCCATCAGCCGGGTCAGCAGGTCCTGATCGAGCGAGCCCCAGTTGACGCCGATGCGCACCGGCTTGTCGTGGCGGATCGCCATCTCGACGATCTCGGCGAACTGGCGGTCGCGCTTGTCCTTGAAGCCGACGTTGCCGGGGTTGATCCGATACTTCGCCAGAGCCGCCGCGCAGGCCGGGTGATCGGCGAGGAGCTTGTGGCCGATGTAGTGGAAGTCGCCGATCAGCGGCACGGTGACGCCCCATTGGTCGAGCCGGTCGCGGATCTTCGGCACGGCGGCGGCGCTCTCGTCGCGGTCGACGGTGATGCGGACGAGTTCCGAACCGGCCCGCGCCAGCGCCCTGACCTGCTCGGCGGTCGACAGCACGTCGGCCGTGTCGGTGTTGGTCATCGACTGCACGACGATCGGCGCCCCGCCGCCGATCCTGACCCCGCCGACGTCGACGGCGACCGAGGGACGGCGGGAAAGCGGCGTGGCGAGCGGATACATGGACGGCTCCGGGCGAGTTCGACGCCCGGAGATGTCGCGCAAATCACGACGCCGTCAAGACGTCGCCGCCGCCGCGGGGATCACTTCCGGCTGGCCCCGCCGGGCATCAACAGGCCGGCGACCGCCCCGAGCGCGGTGGAGCCGATCGCCACCAGGAACTCCGGTACCTTCAGTTCGACGTCACCGGTGACGTTGAACCACTTCCAACCGACGACGCAGACGACGATCAGCACCACCGCCGACAGCGCCGCGACCGCCGTGCGATAGGTCACCTTGTCCTCGTTGGGGGGAACCGGCGGGTTCTCCTTCTTGGTCCGCGCCACCGCCTTGCGCAGCGCGGCATGCGGATCGGAGCGGAACTCCTCGGCGAGATCCCTGTCGTGCTCGAGGTGAGTCGTCAGCTTGTCGAGCAGCCGATATTCCAAGGTTTCGAACATGGGTGCGGCCCTCCCGCCTCCACAGAGGCCGGCGGCCGCCGAGCGGTCGCGACCCCCGGTGGAGGACATATGGGTATGCCACCCGTGCTTCGCCGCTTCGGAACATGACGGACACGCGGTCCCGCCCTTGCACGCTCGCGCGTTATGGCTAGAGTGCCGGCCGAATTCCGCCCTTCCTCAACTCGATGCCTCGGGGAGCCGACATGGCCGCGAACGACGTCAAGAAGGTGGTGCTGGCCTATTCCGGTGGCCTCGACACCTCGATCATCCTCAAGTGGCTGCAGGTCACCTACGGCTGCGAAGTGGTGACCTTCACCGCCGATCTCGGCCAGGGCGAGGAGCTGGAACCGGCGCGCAAGAAGGCCGAGATGCTCGGCATCAAGGAGATCTTCATCGACGATCTGCGCGAGGAGTTCGTCCGCGACTTCGTCTTCCCGATGTTCCGCGCCAACGCCCAGTACGAGGGCGACTACCTGCTCGGCACCTCGATCGCCCGGCCGCTGATCGCCAAGCGCCAGATCGAGATCGCTCGCGCCGTCGGCGCCGATGCGGTCTGCCACGGCGCCACCGGCAAGGGCAACGATCAGGTCCGCTTCGAGCTCGGCTACTACGCGCTCGAGCCCGACATCAAGATCATCGCCCCCTGGCGTGAATGGGACTTCAAGTCGCGCGAGGCCCTGATCGACTTCGCCGAGAAGCACCAGATCCAGATCGCCAAGGACAAGCGCGGCGAAGCCCCCTTCTCGGTCGACGCCAACCTGCTGCACTCCTCTTCCGAGGGTAAGGTGCTCGAGGATCCGTGGATCGAGCCGCCGGAATACGTCCACATGCGGACGATCTCGCCCAAGGACGCCCCGGACGTGGCGACCGAGATCGTCGTCCGCTTCGAGAAGGGCGACGCTGTCGCCATCGACGGCGTCGAGATGAGCCCGGCCACCCTGCTCACCCGCCTCAACGAGCTCGGCCGCGACAACGGCATCGGCCGGCTCGATCTGGTCGAGAACCGCTTCGTCGGCATGAAGTCGCGCGGCGTCTACGAGACCCCGGGCGGCACCATCCTCCTCGCCGCCCATCGCGGCATCGAGAGTATCACGCTGGACCGCGGCGCCGCTCACCTCAAGGACGAGCTGATGCCGCGCTACGCCGAGCTGATCTACAACGGCTTCTGGTTCTCGCCCGAGCGCGAGATGCTGCAGGCGCTGATCGACAAGTCCCAGGAGAGCGTCACCGGTGAAGTCCGGCTCGAACTCTACAAGGGCAACGTCCGGGTCACCGGCCGCCGCTCTCCCTGGTCGCTCTACGACCAGGAGCTGGTCACCTTCGAGGAAGGCAAGGTCGCCTACGACCACCGCGACGCCGCCGGCTTCATCAAGCTCAATGCGCTTCGCCTGCGCACCCTCGGCCGTCGCAAGAACCGGCTGGGTGCCTGATCGGAACTTATCATCGGATCACGCGAAGGGCGGCGAGCCGAGGGGTTCGCCGCCTTTCGTTCTTCGTCAGTCGTGCCGACCCGCCGATCCGCCCCGGCCGATCCCCCGCCGCCACACACCCGCCGCCAAGGCCCCCGCCAGCATCGTCGGGAACACCACCTTCAGCCCGGTCACCGGGTCGGCGAAGAGCGTCGCGGCGAGGCCGCCGAGGAATCCGGCGCCCATCTGCAGGAAGCCCATCAGCGCCGAAGCGGAGCCCGCCACTTCGGCGAAGGGGGCGAGCGCCGCCGTGGTCAACGCCGGGATGACCAGCGCCATCGAGAAGGCGAAGATCCCGACCGGGATCATCACCGAGAGATAGGTCGCCGGCCACAAGGGACCGATGGCGAGCGTCGCCGTCGCCCCGAGGAACGACAGGATCAGCGCCGGCAACACCAGTCGATCGGCCGCCACCGCCGCCATCGCCCGCCGCGCCACCAGCCCGCCGACGAAGAACGAGCCGGTCTGCCCCAACATGCCGATGCCGAAGGCGGTCGGCGTCAGCCCCACCCGATCGATCAGCACGAAGGGCAACATCGTGCCGAGCGAATAGACCGGCCCGACCGAGAAGGCGATCGCCGCCACCGGGGCGAGGAAGCGCCGATCGGCGATCAGCCGGCGGTAGGTGGCGAGCACCCGGTCGGGTCGGGCCAGCGCCGGATCGGGCGTCCGGTTGGTCTCCGGCAGGGCGAAGAACACCGAGGCGAGCGCCGCGGCTCCGAACACCGTCATGGCGACGAACACCGACCACCAGCCGAAGGCCTCCGACAACAGGCCGCCGATGGTCGGCGAGATCGCCGGTCCGACGGAGAGTACGATGCCGATGGCGTTCATCACCCGCGCCGACTCCTGCCCGGTGAAGAGGTCGCGCACCACCGCCCGGCTGATGGCGACGCCGACCGCCGCGCCGATGCCCTGCACCAGCCGTGCCGCGATCAACACCTCGACCGTCCCGGCGAAGGTCGCGACCGCCCCGGCGGCGGTGTAGAGCGCCAGGAAGGCGAAGGCGATCGGCCTGCGCCCGTAGGCGTCGGAGAGCGGTCCGCACACCAGTTGCGCCAGGGCGAAGCCGGCGAAATAGGCGGTCAGCGACGACTTGATCATCGCCATGTCGGTGCCGAAGGCCGCGATCAGCGCCGGCATCGCCGGGGTGTAGAGCGCCATCGACACCGAGGCGATGGCGGTGAGCAGCCCGCCGATCACGGTGGCGCGGATCGGCGAGACGAACGGCCGGAAGGTCTCGGTGCTCATCGCGTCCCCTCTCCACCGGCCACCTTGGCCAGATTGATGCGCACCCGTTGCAGCAGTCGACGCAGCACCATCTCTTCTTCCGCGGAAAAGCCCGCCGTCTGCGTCGCCCGGACCCCGGCGGAGGCGGCGCGCAAGGCCTCGAGCACGCCCGCCGCCGTATCGGTGGGATGGACGAGCTTCGCCCGACGGTCGACCGGATCCGGCCGGCGCTCGACGAGGCCGCGGCCGACCAACCGGTCGAGATGGCCGGTGAGGGTCATCGGTTCGATGTGGAGACTCTCGGCGAGCTGGGCCTGCCGCAGCCCCGGCCGTTCGACGACGCTCATCAGCACCCGCACCTCGGCGGAGCCGAGATCGAATCCGGCGGCGGCCCACGCCGTCTCCAGCCGCCGCCAGAACAGCCGCGCCACGTCGGAGAAGAGGATGCCGAGCGGTTCGTCGTTGGGATCGCCCATCGCGCTTCCAGAAAGTTCGATGACCATATGATAAGGGACGCATATCATATTTCCGGGCGAAATCGAGGGTCCGTCGCGAATCCGTCGTCGAATTCGCGTATCGGCGGAGGCCCGCGGCGGCGTCTCACCCTTCTCCTCCCCGATCGACCGCGCCTCTCGCGCTTGCGAAACCGCGGCGAAACGAGTAGAGACGGCGCAAATCCGTGACAGTTCATCGAATAGGACGCGGGCGGCGCGGCTATGCGCGCGAGCCCCGAACCCGGCAGGCGTTCCCATGAAGCTCCGCAACATCGCCATCATCGCGCACGTCGACCACGGCAAGACCACGCTGGTCGACGAACTCCTCAAGCAATCCGGCACCTACCGGGAGAACCAGAAGGTCGCCGAGCGGGTGATGGACTCCAACGAGCTCGAGAAGGAGCGCGGCATCACCATCCTCGCCAAGGCGACGTCGATCGTCTGGAAGGACACCCGCATCAACATCGTCGACACCCCCGGCCACGCCGACTTCGGCGGCGAGGTCGAGCGCATCCTCAACATGGTGGACGGCGCCATCGTGCTGGTCGACGCCGCCGAGGGACCGATGCCGCAGACCAAGTTCGTCGTCGGCAAGGCGCTGAAGGTGGGCTTGCGCCCGATCGTCGCCATCAACAAGGTCGATCGCCACGACGCCCGCGCCCAGGAGGTGGTCAACGAGGTCTTCGATCTCTTCGCCGCCCTCGACGCCACCGAGGACCAGCTCGACTTCCCGATCCTCTACGGCTCCGGCCGCAACGGCTGGATGGCCCATTCGCCGGAAGGTCCGGAGACCGACGGCATGGCACCGCTGCTCGACCTCGTGCTCTCGCACGTGCCGGAACCGACGGTCGAGCCAGGGCCCTTCCGCATGATCGGCACCATCCTCGAGGCCAACCCCTTCCTCGGCCGCATCGTCACCGGCCGCATCTCGTCGGGTTCGATCAAGCCGAACCAGACGATCAAGGTGCTCGCCCGCGACGGCGCGGTGCTCGAGCAGGGCCGCATCTCCAAGATCCTCGCCTTCCGCGGCCTCGAGCGCCAGCCGATCGAGCTCGGCGAGGCGGGCGACATCGTCGCCATCGCCGGCCTGACCAAGGGCACCGTCGCCGACACCTTCTGCGACCTCGCCGTCACCGACCCGATGCACGCCCAGCCGATCGACCCGCCGACGGTCACCATGTCCTTCATCGTCAACGACAGCCCGCTCGCCGGCACCGAGGGCGACAAGGTGACGAGCCGCGTCATCCGCGACCGTCTGATGAAGGAGGCGGAGGGCAACGTCGCCCTTCAGATCGACGAATCGGAGGACAAGGATTCCTTCTACGTCTCCGGCCGCGGCGAATTGCAGCTCGCCGTGCTGATCGAGACGATGCGCCGCGAGGGCTTCGAACTCGCCGTGTCGCGGCCGCGCGTCGTCATGAAGAAGGACGCCGAGACCGGCGAGACGCTGGAGCCGATCGAAGAGGTGCTGATCGACGTCGACGACGAATTCTCCGGTGTCGTCGTGCAGAAGATGAGCGAGCGCAAGGCCGACATGATCGAGATGCGGCCGTCCGGCGGCAATCGCCTGCGGCTGGTCTTCCACGCCCCCACCCGCGGCCTCATCGGCTACCAGTCGGAGCTGATGACCGACACGCGCGGCACCGCCATCATGAACCGGCTGTTCCACGAATACGCCCCGCACAAGGGCGAGATCGCCGGCCGCCGCAACGGCGTGCTGATCTCCAACGATCAGGGCGAGGCCGTAGCCTACGCCATGTGGAAGCTCGAGGACCGCGGCCCGATGATGATCGAGCCCGGTTGGAAGGTCTATCGCGGCATGATCGTCGGCGAGCACACCCGCGACAACGACCTCGAGATCAACGTGCTGAAGGGCAAGCAGCTCACCAACATCCGCGCCGCCGGCAAGGACGAGGCCGTTCGCCTCACCCCGCCGATCCGCATGACGCTGGAGAAGGCGCTCGCTTGGATCCAGGACGACGAACTGGTCGAGGTCACCCCGAAGTCGATCCGCCTGCGCAAGACCCACCTCGACCCCAACGACCGCAAGCGTCTCGCCAAGACCGGCGCCTGAGCCGCGCGACGTCGACCTTCCGACGTCCGTTTCCCGAACGGAGACCGGGTCTCGTCCGACGACGGGACTCGGTCTCGTCGCATCCGGCGCCCGCCCGGCTGCGGGTATCGCCCCCCTTCCGGCACGCCTCTTGCGATTTCCTCCCAAGAGAGATCCGGACGTCCCGTGCCGTGTCGGATCTCCGACACGGGGGACGCACATGTCGCAGGCGAGCGGAGCAATACTTATTGCGAATGATTTTCAGGATCGGTATCAACGAACACGTTCGATCGACGGATACCGCCCCATGATCCCGACGCGAGACGCCGCCTTCACCGACTCGACGACCCTTCCCGTGGACCCGCTGGGTCGCCGCGCCCGCGGTTGGGCCGGTTGGGTCACCGGCCTCGCGCCGACCGAAGGCCTCACCATCCCTTGGGGCGAGATGGAACGCCGCCTGCTCGAGATGGGCTTCGTCGAAGGCGCCCGCGTCGAGATCCTGCACGAGGGACCCTTCGGCCGCGATCCCCTCGCCGTGCGTGTCGACGACCTCACCGTGGCACTGCGCCGCCGCGACGCCGAGGTGATCCTCGTCTGCGAGGGTTGATCGATGAACGGCCCCGCCGCCCCCGAGATCGCGCTCGTCGGTTGCCCCAATTCGGGCAAGACCTCGCTCTTCAACGCGCTGACCGGCGCGCGCCAGAAGGTCGCCAACTACGCCGGCGTCACCGTCGAGCGCAAGGAGGGCGCCTTCGTCACGCCCGCCGGCCGCCCCGTCAAGATCCTCGACCTGCCCGGCACCTATTCGTTGCGCGGCCGCAGCCCCGACGAGATCGTCACGCGCGACGTCGTCCTCGGCCGGCTGGAGGGTGAGGAGATCCCCGACGCCGTCGTCTGTGTCGCCGACGCCACCAACCTGCGTCTGGTCCTGCGCCTGGTGTTGGAACTCAAAGCGGTCGGCCGACCGATGGTCCTCGCCCTCAACATGATGGACGTCGTCGCCCGGCAGGGCGGCCGCATCGACGTCCAGCGCCTGTCGAAGGAACTCGGCCTGCCCGTGGTCGAGACCGTCGCGGTGAAGAAGGGTGGCACCGCCGCCCTCCTCGCCGCCATCGACGAGCTTCCCCTGCTCGAGGACCCGCCGAGCGAACATGGCTGGCGCGAGCCGAACGCCACCGAGATCCGCGCCGCTCATGCCGAGGCCGCCCGCATCCTCCACGACTGCGCCTTCCACCCCGGCAACGAACGCCTCACCCGCAAGCTCGATGCGGTGCTGCTCCATCCGATCGCCGGTGTCGTCGTCCTGCTCGCCGTGCTCTTCCTGATGTTCCAAGCGGTCTTCTCCTGGGCGACGCCGGCGATGGACCTGATCGAGGCCGGCATCGCGGCGGCGGGCGGCTCGGTCGGCGAGGCCCTGCCGGACGGCATGCTCCGCAGCCTGATCGTCGACGGCGTCTTCGCCGGCGTCGGCGCGGTGCTGGTGTTCCTGCCGCAGATCGTCATCCTGTTCTTCTTCATCATCCTGCTCGAGGACTTCGGCTACATGGCGCGGGCGGCGTTCCTGATGGATCGCCTGATGGCCGGAACCGGGCTCCACGGACGCGCCTTCATCCCGCTCCTGTCGTCCTTCGCCTGCGCCATCCCCGGCATCATGGCGGCCCGCGTCATCGAGAACCGGCGCGACCGCATCGCCACAATCATGGTGGCGCCCTTGATGACCTGCTCGGCCCGCCTGCCGGTCTATACCCTGATCATCGCCGCCTTCGTCCCCGACGAGACGGTTCTCGGCGGTCTCGGCCTGCAGGGGCTGGTGATGTTCTCGCTCTTCGCCGCCGGCATCCTCTCGGCGCTGGCGGTGGCCTTCGTGCTCAAACGGCTCGTCTGGCGCGAGGCGCCGGAGCCCTTCATCATGGAACTGCCGGACTACAAGCTGCCGGCGCCGGCCAATGTCGGCCTCGGCCTGTGGATCCGCGCCGGCGCCTTCCTGCGTCGCGCCGGCACCGTCATCCTGGCGTTGATGATCCTGATCTGGTTCCTGTCGAGCTTCCCGGCACCCCCGGAGGGCGCCACCGGACCGGCCATCGACTGGTCGATCGTCGGTCGCGTCGGCCATTTCCTCGCGCCGGTCTTCGAGCCGATCGGCTTCAACTGGCAGATCGTCGTCGCCTTGATCCCCGGCATGGCGGCCCGCGAGGTGGCGGTCGGGGTGCTCGGCACCGTCTATGCCCTCTCCGCCACCGGCGACGAGGTCGGGCAGGCCCTGCAGCCGATCCTGACCGCCGAATGGTCGCTGCCCACCGCGCTCTCCTTCCTCGCCTGGTTCGTCTTCGCGCCGCAGTGCCTTTCCACCCTGGCGGTGGTGCGTCGCGAGACCGGCGGTCGTTTCTGGCCGACGGTCATGTTCGTCTACATGTTCGCGCTGGCCTATGCCGCTTCCTTCGCGACCTACCACATCGCCGGAGCCCTGATGCGATGACCGAAACGGTTCTGGTCTACGGTATCGTCCTCGGCGCCGTCGCCTTTCTGGCGCTGCGCTGGCTGCCGAGGCGCCTCGGGTCGCGCGGCGGCGGTTCGGCCTGTGCGTCCAAGTCGGGCTGCGGCTCCCGCGATTGTGACGGCTGCCGCTGACCGGATACGCGGCCGCCCCTCTGGCCTCGGCCGCGACTTCCCCTAGACTGCCGCACCGACCGGCGGGCACGCATCCGCCCGGGCCCGTGACCAGCTTCGGAAAGAACAGATGCCGATCGACCGGACGAAATTCTACATCGACGGTGCCTGGGTGGCGCCGCTCGTCTCCCGCACCCTCGAGGTGATCGATCCTTCCGACGAATCCGTCGCAGCGGTGATCTCGCTCGGCTCGGCGGCCGACGTCGACCGGGCGGTCGCGGCCGCTCGCCGCGCCTTCCCGGCCTGGGCCGCGACCCCGCTCGCCGAACGCCGCGCCGCCCTCGTCCGGCTGGAAGAGGTCTATCGCGCCCACCACGACGAGATGGCCGAGGCGATCTCGAAAGAAATGGGCGCGCCGATCGACTTCGCCCGTCGCGCCCAGGCCGCCGCCGGCATCGAGGAGATTCAAGGGGCGCTCGCCGCCCTCGATCGCTTCCGTTTCGAGCGACCGCTGAACCCGGACGGCTCCGGCGACCGCCTGTTCTTCGAGCCGATCGGCGTCTGCGGCCTGATCACCCCGTGGAACTGGCCGATGAACCAGATCACGCTCAAGGTCGCGCCGGCGGTCGCCGTCGGCTGCACGGTGGTCTTGAAGCCGTCGGAGATCGCGCCGCTCTCCGGCCTGCTCTTCGCCGAGATGATGCACGAGGCCGGGTTCCCCCCCGGCGTCTTCAACTTGGTCAACGGTGACGGCCCGACCGTCGGCGAGGCCATGTCGAACCATCCGGACATCGACATGATGAGTTTCACCGGCTCGACGCGGGCCGGCATCGCGGTGATGCGCGCCTCCGCCGGCACGGTGAAGAAGGTGGCGCTCGAACTCGGCGGCAAATCGCCCAACCTGATCTTCGCCGACTGCGACGTCGAAGCGGCGGTCAAGCGCGGCACGCTGGCGGTGATGGGCAATTCCGGCCAGTCCTGCAACGCGCCGACCCGCATGCTGGTGGAGCGCCCGGTCTACGATCGGGCGGTCGAGATCGCCGCGGCCATCGCAGCCCGGACAGAGGTGGGGCCGGCGTCGAAGCCCGGCCGCCACATCGGCCCGGTCGTCTCGGAGGTGCAGCGCGACAAGATCCGCAATCTCATCCGCATCGGCATCCAGGAGGGCGCCCGCCTCGTCGCCGGCGGCCCGGACGCGCCGGAGGGCCTCGAAAAGGGTTACTTCATCCGCCCCACCGTCTTCGCCGACGTCTCCAACGACATGACCATCGCCCGCGAGGAGATCTTCGGGCCGGTGCTCTGCATCATCCCCTTCGACAGCGAAGAAGAGGCGATCGCCATCGCCAACGACACGCCCTACGGCCTGTCCTCCCGGCTCGAGACCGGCGATCCCGAGCGCGTCCGCCGCATCGCCCGGGCGATCCGCGCCGGCATGGTCCACGTCAACGGCGTGCCGCGCGCCCCCGGCGCCCCCTTCGGCGGCTACAAGCAGTCCGGCATCGGCCGCGAAGGCGGCACCTTCGGCCTCGAGGACTTCCTCGAGCTGAAGTCGGTGACGGGATGGCCGGATCCGGCGTGAGGGAAGCTCACGCCGGCGTCGCGAACCTCGGGTGGTTGCGCGCCACGATCGGCGGCAGGCGGGCGACCCCACGACCCGAGCCGGCGGCGAGCCCGCCGCCGCGTCGCGCCTCGAGGTCGAAGGCCTCTTCGACGATGTAGGGACCACCGCCGCGCGATGCGCGCGACGAGTAGAGCACGAAGCGCTCCGCCGTCCATGTCCCGCCGGAGAAGCCGCCGCGCAGCGCCAGCCACTGCGCCACCGCCTCGTGCGCCACGCCCTTGCAGCGGGCGATGGTGATGTGCGGCAGGAACTTGCGCGGCTCGGCCGGCAGGCCGAGGCGCTGGCAGATGCGCTCGTGTTCGGCCTGCAACTCGACCAATGCCGGTGTCGGCGCCACCTTGGCGATCAGCGAATGCGGCTGGCGGCCGCCGAAGGCGTCGACCCCCTCGATCCGAAGCTCGAACCGCGACCGTCCGACCCGCCGGAGTTCGTGGGCGATCTCCTCGGCCGTCCGGTCGTCGATGTCGCCGATGAAGCGCAGGGTGACGTGGTAGTTCTCGACGTCGATCCACTTGGCGCCGGGCAGCCCGCCGCGCAGGAACGAGAGCGACAGACCGAGGTCTTCGGGCAGCTCGAGACCGGTGAAGAGGCGCGGCATCGTCTGGTCCCTCCGGTCTCGCCGAAAGGCCGCAGATCCGGCCCTCCGGGTCGGTCCCGCGGTCGAATCGCTTCGCCGCGATGCACCCGAAACGAATCGTATCGAACCCCCGAATCACCGCAACAACATGTCGAATCGCGATGATTCGCGACGCCGCCACCGCGGCCGAAATGTCACGCCTGACGCATCGTCAGGTTCGAGCGGCGCATCTCACAGATCGAACACCGCCTTGACCGGCACGTGGTCCGATGGCCGCTCCCAGCCGCGCGCCGCACGCAGCACCTCGATGCCGAGGAGCCGGCCGTCGAGCTGCGGGCTCGCCCAGACGTGGTCGAGCCGGCGGCCCTTGTCGGCCGCACCCCAGTCGGCGGCGCGGTAGCTCCACCAAGTGTAGAGTTTTTCGCTCTCCGGCACGAAGCGGCGCATCACGTCGATCCATTCGCCACCCCTGCGGATCACCTCGAAGATCTCGGTCTCCACGGCCGTATGGGAGACGACCTTGAGCAACGCCTTGTGCGACCAGACGTCCTCGGTGAGCGGCGCGATGTTGAGGTCGCCGACGACGATCGCCGGCACCGGCGACGGCCCCGATCCGAGCCAGGTCTTCAGCTCGTCGAGGAAGGCGAGCTTGTGGGCGAACTTGTCGTTGATCGCCGGGTCCGGCTCGTCGCCCCCGGCGGGAATGTAGAAATCGTGGAGCGCCAGCGGCCCGATCGCGGTCTCGATCGTCACCGCCAGATGGCGCGCGTCGCCCTTCTCGCAGAAGTCGCGCTTGTCGACGGCGAGGAACGGCCGCTTCGAGATGATGGCGACGCCGTGATAGCCCTTCTGGCCGTTGATCGCCACGTGCTCGTAGCCGCGCGCGCGAAAGGCGGCGCTCGGAAACGATCCGTCCGGGCACTTGGTCTCCTGCAGGCACAGCACGTCGGGCGCGCGCTCCTCGAGATAGCGCTCGACGATCGGCAGCCGCAGGCGGACCGAATTGATGTTCCAGGTGGCGATGGAGAGCGGCAAGGCGGGCCTCGGCGGGTGGGGATCCCACCGCCGGCTCCGGGCCCGCGAGGGACGTCAGCGGATGATGGTCCGATCGATCTTGAAGAGCTTCTCGTCGGCCGGATGGTTGGCGGTGACGTTGTAGACCGCCACCGAGGTATCGTAGCCCTGCGCGTCGGTCACCGTCCATTGCTTCAATTCGGACGTCTTGCGATCGAAGACCATGGTGAGCCGGCCGTCGCCGAACACCGTCGACTGCTCCAGCACCACCGACACCAGATCCGGCTCCACCGACACGTTGGTGACGTTGGCCTCCGAGGTCAGGTCGATGCGATCGGCGAGCAGGAATCTGAGCGGCGTCTTCGACAGCGGATAGAGATCCTGTGTCTGGTTCTTGATGTCGCGGACGATGACGTCGATACCATCGGCGATGATGTCGAGGCTCGACGGCTTGGCATAGATGAAGCGGATCTTGCCGGGTCGCGACATGTGGAACTCGCCGCCGGCCTTCTCCCCATCCGGGCCGAACTGGACGAACTCGCCGTTCATGGTGCGGACCGAATTGAAATACTTGTTGATCGCGACGAGCGATTCCTTCTGTTGCGCGGAGAGCCCGGCCGGCTTCACCCCCTGCGAGGTGGCGACCGGCGCCTTCGGCGCCTGCTGGGCCAGACCAGCGGCCGGCATCGACGCGGCGAACCCGGCGAAGGCGGCCGCGGCGAGTAGACGGCGGAAGGTGACGGTCGACGGCATCGGCGAACCTCTCGGTTGTCTCGGTCGTCGGTCCGCGGGGCGATTCGCCGCCGCGCCCGACCTGTTCGACCGGGTGCTACCCCGGCATCGTGGCGGAAGCGGGGAGAGGGCTCACTCTCCCTCGCCCACCAGGATCTCGCGCTTGCCGGCGTGATTCGCCGGGCCGACGAGGCCTTCCCGCTCCATCCGTTCGATCAGCGAGGCGGCGCGGTTGTAGCCGATCTGCAGCCGGCGCTGGATGTAGGAGGTCGAGGCCTTCTTGTCGCGCAGGACGAGGGCCACCGCCTTGTCGTAGAGATCGGCCGACTCCTCGAGCCCGCCCAACTCGTCGCCGGCCACCACCTCGTCCTCCTCGGCGGTGATCGCCTCGAGATACTGCGGCGCGCCCTGGCGCTTGAGATGCGCCACCACGTGCTCCACCTCCTCGTCGGAGATGAAGGGCCCGTGGACGCGCTGGATGCGACCGCCACCGGCCATGAACAGCATGTCGCCCTGACCGAGCAGTTGTTCGGCGCCCTGCTCGCCGAGAATGGTGCGGCTGTCGATCTTCGACGTGACCTGGAAGGAGATGCGGGTCGGGAAATTGGCCTTGATCGTGCCGGTGATGACGTCGACCGAAGGCCGCTGCGTCGCCATGACGATGTGGATGCCGGCGGCGCGCGCCATCTGGGCGAGGCGCTGGATCGCGCCTTCGATCTCCTTGCCGGCGACCATCATCAGGTCGGCCATCTCGTCGACGACGACGACGATGTAGGGCAAGGGCTCGAGAGCCAGTTCCTCCTGCTCGAAGATCGGTTCGCCGGTGGTGCGGTGGAAGCCGGTCTGCACCTCGCGGGTCAACACCTCGCCGCGGGCGTTGGCTTCGGCGACCCGAGCGTTGAAGCCGTCGATGTTGCGAACCCCGAGCTTCGACATCTTGCGATAGCGGTCCTCCATCTCACGCACCGTCCACTTCAGCGCCACCACCGCCTTCTTGGGGTCGGTGACGACGGGGGTGAGCAGGTGCGGGATGTTGTCGTAGACCGACAACTCCAGCATCTTCGGGTCGATCATGATCAGCCGGCACTGCTGCGGCGTCAGCCGATAGAGCAGCGACACGACCATGGTGTTGATCGCCACCGACTTGCCCGAGCCGGTGGTGCCGGCGACGAGCAGATGCGGCATGCGGGCGAGATCGGCGATGACCGATTCGCCGCCGATCGTCTTGCCGAGGCAGAAGGCGAGTTTCGCCTTGGTCTGCTCGAAGTCGCGGCTGGAGAGCAGTTCGCGCAGGTAGACCGTCTCGCGCCGCTGGTTGGGCAGCTCGATGCCGATGACGTTTCGCCCCGGCACCACCGCGACACGGGCCGAGACCGCGCTCATCGAGCGGGCGATGTCGTCGGCGAGCCCGATGACGCGCGAGGACTTCACCCCCGGCGCCGGCTCGAGCTCGTAGAGGGTGACCACCGGTCCGGGGCGGACGTGATTGATCTCGCCCTTGATGCCGAAATCGTCGAGCACGCCTTCGAGCGTGCCGGCGTTGCCCTCGAGGATGTCCTCGGAGAGCTCCCGGTCAGGACCCATCCGCTTCGGTTCGGCGAGCAACGACAACGGCGGGAACTGATAACCGCGCGCCGTCTCCACCACGTCGTCGCGCATACCGACGTCGCGTGCCCCCGGTTTGCCCGGGGTCGGCGGCTTGGCTGCGGGCGTCACCGCGATGCGCCGATCGGCGGCCTCGGCGGCCGCGGCGGCGGCGAGATGAGCCGCCGGCCCGCGCGAGACCTGCGGCGGGGCCGAGCGGACGACCGAGGGCGGCGCCGGGGGCGGGGCCGCCGTTCGACCGTGGGGACCGGCGTCGAAAGGCGGCTCGTCTTCTTCCTCCCACTCGAATTCCGGTTCGGCCGGCGGTGGGGCGGCGGCCCGCGCCGTCGCGGGGCGGGACGGTGCGGTGAAGCCGGGTTCCACCCGCTGCGGGGCGGGGCGGGGACGCAGACCGACACTCGGGCGCGGCCTGTAGATCTCTTCTTCGTCCCGATCGGCGGGACGCCGACGGAAGCGATCGAGAAGCCGGCCGAAGGAGAAGCCGTGGCGGCGGTTGTCGAGGGTCGAGGAGCGGATACCGAAGAGGCGCAACAGGTTGGCGCGCGCCACCATGAAGGTGTGATGGAGATGGGCGAGCGGCATGAAGCCGCCGCGGTCCTCGTCGAAACCGTCGTCGAGATCCTCGTCCTCGTCCTCGGCCGGATCCGGCCCGATCCAGACGAGGGCGCGCAGGTCGCCATAGATGGCGAGACCGCCGAACGCGGCGATGAGGACGAAACGGACGATCTCGCCCTCGCCGAAGAGGCGTTCGGGCAGGCGGATGAGCATGTCGCCGACCACCCCGCCGAGGCCGACCGGCAGCGGCCAGCCGCTCGCCACCGGCAGAGCCGCGAAGGCGCCGGCCCCGGCGAGGGCGGCGATCACCCACCACATCGCGAATCGGCGGTCGAACCCACCCGCCTCACCGGCGACGAGCCTCCAGCCGACCACCAGAAAGGGCGGCAGCATGATCGCCGAAGCGAGGCCGAGGAGCTGCATCATCAGATCGGCGACGGAAGCGCCGAAGAAGCCGAGCGCGTTCTTCGCCGGGACCGTGGTGGCGTTGGACAGGCTGGGGTCGGTCGCCGACCAGGTAGCGAGCGCCGCGGCGACCACCGCGAGCCCGGCGAAGGTGGCGAGCCCCGCCGCTCCACGCAGATTGCGCGCCAAGAGCTGGCGGATGTCATGACCCGGAGCCGGGCGGGTCGTAACCGATCGTGCCGAACGCATGTTGAGCGTCCCCTTGCTCCTGCTCGGGCTCAGCCGAGGGTTTCGACGATGCGGCCGAGCGCTTCTTCGGTGAGCGCCGGCGATTCGACCATGGCGACCCTGAGATGGGCCGCGCCGGGATTGTGTCCGTCGGCGCCGACGCCGCAGAGATAGGCGCCGGGCACGGTGCGCACCCCGGCTTCCCGCCACAGCCGTTCTGCGACGATCTCGCCGCCGCCGAGCACGGCGACGTCGAGCCACAGGAAGAAGCCGCCGGGCGGCGTGGCATATCCGAAACGTCGCCCGAGGATGCGCTCGGCCGCCGCGAACTTGGCGTCGTAGAGCCGCCGGTTCTCGATCACGTGCGTCTCGTCGCCGAAGGCGGCGATCGCCACCGCCTGCACCGGCCCGGGCACCTGCGGTGCCGCCATGTTGCGGAACGCCACCCAGGTCCGGAGGAAGTCCGGGTCGCCGGCGGCGAAACCACATCTCAACCCCGGCAGGTTCGAACGCTTCGACAGCGAATTGAAGGTGACCACACGGCCGAGGCCGCCGCCGAGGTCGGCCGCCGCGGCGAGCACACCCTCCGGCGCCGCTTCGCCGCGGTAGATCTCCGAATAGCACTCGTCGGCGAAGAGCATGAAGTCGTGGGCGCGCGCCGTCTCGATCACGCTCCGCCAACCGGCACGGCTCGCCACCGCCCCCTGCGGATTGGCCGGCGAAGCGTAATAGAGCGCCACCGTCCGTTCGAGCAGGTCTTCGGGAAGCGCGCCGAGATCCGGCAGGAAGCCGGTCTCCGCCCCGGCGTCGATCATCACCGCCTCGCAGCCGGCGGCGACCGCGCCGGCGGCATAGGCCTGATAGAACGGATTGGGCAACAGGATCGCCGGTCGGTCGGTCGCCTTCTTCGAACGACGCTTCGCCTCGAGCGCTGCGAAGAACAGGCCTTCCCGCGATCCGCTGAGCGGCAGCACGCCGTGTTCGGGGTCGACCGCACCGCTCGACCCGTAGCGCCGGTCGATCCACTCCGCCACCGCCCGGCGGAAGGCGTCGGTGCCCCTGATCGCCGGATAGCGACCGAATCCCTCGATCTCGCGCTGGAGCACCGGTCCGACGAAGCCGGGCACCGGATGTCGCGGCTCGCCCACCGTCAGGTTGATCGGCGCACGCCCCGGCCGGATCGGCGCCAGGAGATCGGCGAGCCGCTGGAACGGCGACGCGAAGGTCGCTTTCGCCGCCGTCGCGGACGGGGAAGAAGAGGTGTCGGTCGTTGCGGTCATCGAGCTCGAAGGTCCGTTGTCGGACCCGAGCCTAGAGGGCGACGGTTAAGGCGCTGTTAACCAAGCCCCGCCACGCCGCCGTTCCACTCCTTTCCGCACCCGGCGAAAAGAAGAACCCCGGACGGAGAACCGCCCGGGGTGTCGAAGTCGAGGGAGGAGGGGGGCCGGCGGGCTCGCCCGCCGGCTCCGAACGCATCAGTTGTAGGCGCGCTCGCCGTGGGTCGAGATGTCGAGACCCTCGCGCTCGGCCTGCTCGGAGACGCGGATCCCGAAGACCGCCTTGATGATCATCAGGGCGACGAACGAGACCACGGCCGAGAGCACCACCGAAGTGCCGACGCCCCAGACCTGCGCCATGAACTGCGTGGCGAAGTCGTAGGCGACCATCGTGGTGGTGGCATCGGCGGCGGCGTAGTTGGTGACGCCGGTGCCGCCGAGGGCCGGGTTGACGAAGATGCCGGTCATGAGCGCACCGACGATGCCGCCGATGCCGTGCACGCCGAAGACGTCCAGGCTGTCGTCGTACTTGAAGATCGCCTTGAGCCAGGTGACGGCCCAGAAGCAGACCACACCGGCGATGGCGCCGATCAGGATCGCGCCCATCGGACCGACCCAGCCGGCCGCCGGGGTGACGGCGACGAGGCCGGCGACCGCGCCGGAGACGCCACCCAGCGCCGAAGCGTGACCGCGGACCAGCCACTCCACGAAGCTCCACACCAGCGCCGCGGCGGCGGTGGCGACGATCGTGTTGAGGAAGGCGAGACCGGTCAGGCCGTTGGCCTCGAGGTTGGAGCCGGCGTTGAAGCCGAACCAGCCGACCCACAGAAGGCAGGCGCCGATGACGGTGAGCGGCAGGTTGTGCGGCGCCATGTTGTCCTTGCCGAGACCGACGCGCGGTCCGAGGACGATGGCCGCGACGAGGCCCGCGATACCGGCGTTGATGTGCACCACGGTGCCGCCGGCGAAGTCGAGGGCGCCCTTGGCCCACAGGAAGCCACCGGTGGCGGTGACGGCGGCCGAGAACTCGTCGAGCACGGCCTGGATCTTGACCTTGTCCTCACCCGCGGCGGTGAGCATGTCGAGGAACTTCTTGGCCGATTCCTCGCCGATCGCCGCCTTGAGCGTGTCGAGGTTGTCCGCCGACAGGGTGAAGGCGTCCGGTCCGGCCCAGAACCACACCATGTGAGCGACGGGCAGGTAGGAGAAGGTGAACCAGATGGTGAGGAACAGCAGCACCGCACCGAACTTCATGCGCTCGGCGAAGGCGCCGACGATGAGGGCGGGGGTGATGCCGGCGAAGGTCAACTGGAAGATCACGAAGACGATCTCCGGCAGCACCACGCCCTTGGAGAAGGTCGCGGTGTTCGCGAAGCTCATGCCGGCCGTCGCATCGGGCGTCAGAACGCCGGCGAGGAACATCTTGTCGAGACCGCCGATGAAGGGGTTGAGGCCTTCCGACGGGTTGGCGGTGAAGGCGAGCGAGTAGCCGTAGACCACCCACAGGATCGCCATCAGCGAGAAGCCGGCGAAGACCTGCATCAGCACCGACAGCACGTTCTTGGAGCGAACGAGACCGCCGTAGAACAATGCCAGGCCGGGGATCGTCATGAGGATGACGAGCGCGGTCGAGACGAGCATCCAGGTGGTGTCGCCCTTGTTCGGCGTCGGAGCGTCGGCGGCGAAGGCCGCCGCGGCGGAAAGGGCCGTCATGCCCGCCGCCAAGGAGGCGATGCGCGCGCCTCGAGCGAAGGAGAGGTCGAACTTCATGTCTTGGTCACTCCCGCGAGGAACTCAGAGCGCTTCGGAATCGGTTTCGCCGGTGCGGATGCGCACCGCCTGGTCGATGCCGTAGACGAAGATCTTGCCGTCACCGATCTGGCCGGTCTTGGCGGCCGACGAGATCGCAGCGACGACCTTGTCGACCTGGTCGGCGGCGACCGCGATCTCGATCTTGATCTTCGGCAGGAAGCTCACCGCGTACTCGGTTCCGCGGTAGATCTCCGTGTGACCCTTCTGGCGGCCGTAGCCCTTCACCTCGGTCACGGTGAGACCCTGGACGCCGATCGCGGTGAGGGCATCGCGCACCTCGTCCAGCTTGAACGGCTTGATGATGGCCATCACGAATTTCATGTGGTGGTTCCCGTTTGCCTGTGCCCGATGGTGGGCCCTGAACTGACGAATGGTGACGGCGGGCCCTTGGTCCGTCGGCGCCGGCCATCAACAATCAAGCTTCGTGCCAAGTTGCTCGCCGCGGTAGGAAGCCTTTGATATCTTTGTGAAAACGGCAACCGTGATCGATGTCGGCGAGCATGCCGCCACGATGGGCCGCTCGAGAAATGTGCAGCCCCCTCGCGAATCGTCGTCCATGCCGCGATTCGGCCGTGATTCTTGCTCAAAAAATAGGCGTGCCCTCCGAAACACCCGCGGTGCGACGGATCGTCCCGCCGTCGACGGAGCGACGCGGGCACGCCCGAAGGGAGCTCGGAGACGGGAAGACGGGTGGCGTCAGACCTTCGGCCGAGCGCGGCGGATCAGGCCTTCTTGGGCGGTGGAGACCACCAGCCTGCCGTCCGGCGTGTAGAGCGAACCTCGGCAGAAACCGCGGCCGCCGCCGGTATAGGGGCTGTCCTGGGCGTAGAGCAGCCAGTCGTCGACCCTGAACGGCGCGTGGAACCACATGGCGTGGTCGAGGCTGGCGAGCTGCAGATCCTTGTCGAAGACCGAGCGGCCGTGGGCGAAGAGCGCCGTGTCGAGCAGCGTGAAGTCGGACGTGTAGGCGAGCACCGCGGCATGGAGATGCGGGTCGTTCGGCAGCGGCCCGGTGGTGCGCACCCACACCTGCTGGCGTGGTTCCAGCCGATCTCGGCTCAGATAATGGGCGAAATCGACCGGCCGCATCTCGATCGGCCGCTCGCGTTCCCAGTAGTGGCGGACGTTGGGCGGCGCCTTCGACAGGAACTTCGCCTTGAGCTCCGCCTCACCGGGCAACAGGTCGGGCGCCGTGGTCTCGGGCATCGCCAACTGGTGCTCGAATCCCTCCTCACGGACGTGGAAGGACGCCTCCATCGAGAAGATCGCCGCGCCGTGTTGGATGCCGCGCACCCGCCGGGTGGTGAAGGAACCGCCGTCGCGGATCCGATCGACTTCGTAGATGATCGGCACGGACGGATCGCCCGGGCGCATGAAATAGCCGTGCAGCGAATGCACCGGCCGGTCCTTCACCGTCCGCGTCGCCGCCACCAGCGCCTGCGAGATCACCTGTCCGCCGAACACCCGCTGCCAACCGACCTGCGGGCTGCGCCCGCGGAAGAGATCGACCTCGAGCGTCTCGAGATCGAGAATGTGCAACAACTGGTCGACGGCGGACATGGCGGGTTCCGGAGGCGGGTGGACGATTAGGGGAAGTCCCTGCCGCAACCTGCGCCGGGCGATGCGGCGCCGTCAAGCCGAACGGCGCGCGGTGGCCTTCCCCGCCGGGCCGGTCTATGAGTGGACGAGCGGCCGGAGCGCCGCGGATCGCAGAGCCGAGGGATCGGAAGCCATGTCGCGTCAATTCGATGTCGTCGTCGCCGGCGGCGGCCATGTCGGAGCCTCGCTCGCCCTGGCGCTGAAGCAGGCCGATCCGCGTCTCACCGTCGCCGTCGTCGACCCGACGCCGCCGGCCGCCGGTCCCGACGCCCGCGCCTCGGCGATCGCCGCCGCGGCCCGGCGCATGCTCGAGCGCCTCGGCGTCTGGGGCGAGATCGCTCCGCACGCCCAGCCGATCGTCGACATGCTCGTCACCGATTCGCGTCTCGACGACGCGGTCCGACCGGTCTTCCTCACCTTCGACGGGGCGCTCACCACCGGCGAGCCCTTCGCCCACATGGTCCCCAACGCGGTGATGGTCGATGCTCTCCTCGCCGCCGCCCGCACCGCCGGCGTCGAGATCGTGATGCCCGACCGGGTGATCGGCTTCGACGTCACCGACACCCGGGCCGACGTCCGCCTCGCCTCCGGCGCGACCCTCGCCGCCGGGCTTCTCGTCGCCGCCGACGGGGTGCGCTCCAAGTTGCGCGACCTCGCCGGTATCGGCGTCGTGCGCTGGGACTACGGCCAGTCCGGCATCGTCACCACCGTCGCCCACGAACGCCCCCACGGCGGCCGTGCCGAGGAGCATTTCCTGCCCTCCGGTCCCTTCGCCGTCCTGCCGCTCGCCGACGACGCGGCCGGGCGTCATCGCTCCTCGCTGGTGTGGAGCGAGAAATCCGCCACCGCCGACCGCCTGGTCGCCGGCGACGACTTCACCTTCGGCCTCGAGCTCGAGCGCCGCTTCGGCCGCCGGCTCGGCGCGCTCGAGGTGTTGGCGAAGCCGAAGGCCTTCCCCCTCGGCCTGACGCTGGCGCGCGACTTCGTTCGTCCCCGCTTCGCTCTCGTCGGCGACGCCGCCCACGGCATCCACCCGATCGCCGGGCAGGGCCTCAACATGGGCTTCCGTGACGTCGCCGCGCTCGCCGAGGTGATCGTCGAGGCCCGCCGCCTCGGCCTCGATCCCGGTCGCATCGACGTACTGGAACGCTACCAGCGGTGGCGGCGCTTCGATGCGGTCGAGATGGGCATCGTCACCGACGTGTTGAACCGCCTCTTCTCCAACGACGTCGGCCCGCTCAGGGCGCTGCGCGACTTCGGCCTCGGCGTCGTCGATCGGATCGCCTCGCTGAAATCGCACTTCATCGGCGAGGCGGCCGGCATCGGCGGCTCGACCCCGCGGCTGTTGCGCGGCGAGCCGATCTGAAGCCGACCGGACCGCGGCCGCCTGAACCGGCGATTAACGCCGGCCTCAGGGCTCGTTCAATCTCGTTCGTCCATCCTGCGATCTTCGAGGACCGGAAAAGTGGCCGCGCGTCGGCCGCCGGTCGCCCGCAACACCTCGCGAGGAGGAGGACCGTCATGCTGAAGAAGTCGTTCGTCGCCCTGGCCGCCGCCGCCGTGCTCGCCGCTTTCGCCGCCGTCGCCGATCCCACGCCCGCCGCCGCGCAGGGCATGCATCGTCCGCCGATGCCGCGGATGCACGCCCCCGGACCCCGGATGATGCCGATGCACGGCGGACCGCGGATCGGAGCGTTCCATCATCCCCGCCCGGCCCCGGTCTTCCGCCCGGCGCCGCGCCACCATCACGTCCGCCCGTGGGTCGGACCCGCGATCGGCTTCTACTCGACCGGCGTCTACGGCCTCTACGGCGGTTACGAGGAATGCCGGATCGTCCGCAAGCGCGTCCGTGTCCTCACCGACGACGGCTGGCGCCTGCGCTGGCGCAAGGTCCGCTACTGCTATTGATCGAACACCGTCGCTCCGGTGGTCCGCCGCCGCGGCGACGATCGCGACACCGTGGTCGACCCCACCGTCGGGGTCGGCCGCCACCATCCTCGGCGCGCCGCCGGAACGATCGACGCGGACCGGTTTAGGCGGAGTTCATCGCGACGTCGCCACACTGGCGAACGTCGGATACCTCTCCACGACGCGCGGAAGGTCTTCGGCCACATCATCGAGACGATTCGGGAGCCACCGATGAAGAAGATCCTCGCAATCCTCGCCCTCGCCGCCGGCGCCCTGTTCGCCGAAGCCCCGGCCCCCGCCGAGGCCCAGGTCGTGGTCCGCACCCCCGGCCTCGTGGTCGTCTCGCCCGGCTATCGGCCGTACCGCCACGTCTACCGCCCCCGCTGCCACTACGAGCGCCGTGCCGTTCGGGTGATGACGCCCTGGGGGCCGCGCCTGCGTTCGACCACGGTGCGCGTCTGCCGCTGACCGTCGCAGATGCGCAGACACGAGCCGCCTCTCCCCCGGGCGAGGCGGCTCTTTCGCTCGTTTCGCGGTTCGGATCCTCAGGAGGCGGGCTTGCTCCGGGCCGCCGCCTTGTCGATCTCCGGCCGCAGCACCTCCTTCAGCGAGGTTTCCGACAGCGGTCCGACGAACTTGTGGGTGATCGTCCCGGTCTCGTCGACGACGAAGGTCTCCGGCACACCGTAGACGCCCCAGTCGATCCCGACCCGTCCCTTCTCGTCGGCGCCGATCGCCGAATAGGGATTGCCCAGCGCCGCGAGGAAGCGGCGGGCGTTCTCGGGTTGGTCCTTGTAATTGAGGCCGACGAGACGGACCCGCGGATCCTTCTCGATCAGGCTCAGCACCGGGTGCTCCTGCCGGCACGGGATGCACCACGACGCCCAGACGTTGACCACGGTCACCTTGCCCGGGGTCCTCAGATCCGCCGCGGCGAATCCCGGAACCGCCCGGCCGTCGCGGGTCGCGCCTTCCAGAGCCGGCAGGGCGAAATCCGGTACCGGTCTGCCGACCAGCGCCGAAGGCAACTTGTGCGGATCGGAGCCGCTCTCGAGTTGATAGAGGAAGAGACCGGCGAGCGCGGCGAAGAGGATCGCCGGCAGCGCCACCAGGAAACGCCGTCCGCCGGGGCGGGCGGGCGCCTCGGCATCGGTCTCGACGGGAGCGTCGTTCATTCCGGCCCTCCTTCGGCCCTGCGGTCGGAGCGGCGACGGATGCCGCGGGCTTCGAGGTCGGCGAGCTGGCGGCGTTGCGCGCGACCGTCGACGGCGACCCAGACGAAGAGCACCACGATCACCAGGGCGGAGAGCCCGTACGAGGCGAGGATGAAACCGGCGTGATTTCCGAGCATGGTCATTCCACTCCCGCCGCTTCGATCATCCGCATGGCGCGGATCCGTCGCCGCAGGATCTCGTTGCGCATCGCCATGAGGTGGAACACAAGGAAGAGGAAGGTGAAGGCCACCGCCATCACCAGCAGCGGCACCAGCATCGATGTCGCGATGGTCGAACCGCCGGCGCGGAACACCGACGACGGCTGATGGAGCGTGTTCCACCAGTCGACCGAGAACTTGATGATCGGGATGTTGACCACGCCGACCAGGGTGAGGATGGCGCCGGCCTTGGCGGCGCGCGCCGGGTCCTCGATCGTCTCCTGGAGCGCGATCAGTCCGAGATACATGATGAACAGCACCAGCACCGAGGTGAGGCGAGCGTCCCAGACCCACCATGTGCCCCACATCGGCTTGCCCCACAGCGATCCGGTGGCCAGCGCCAGGAAGGTGAAGGCCGCGCCGATCGGCGCCGCGCACTTGGCCGAGACGTCGGCGAGCGGATGGCGCCACACCAGCGTGCCGAGGGCCGATGCCGCCATGGTCATGTAGCAGAACATCGAGAGCCACGAGAAGGGCACGTGGATGTACATGATCTTCACCGTCTCGCCCTGCTGGTAGTCGGCGGGGGCGACGAAGAAGACCAGATAGAACCCGACGGCGAAGAGAACCACCGTCACGCCGACGATCCACGGCAGCAGGGCCGCGGACAGCGACAGGAAACGGGTGGGATTGGCATAGTCGATCAGGCGCATCGTCTCGTCCCGTTGGAACCGCTCTCGGTCCCGCTGCGGTCGGGCGGCCCCTCGCCTCCCGCATCCGCTCGCCTCGCCGGCTCTGGACTCGTTCTAGAGCCCTCCCGGCGTGTCATCAATGCGACCAATCCGGTGAGCACGCCTTGCGCCGGATCAAGTCGGCGTGACCGCGCATCTCCTCAGTCGCCCGCGTGGCGCAACGCAGCCGCCCCGGCGATCGGCCCGAGCACCATGGCGAAGAGGCCGAGAGCGGCGAGGATGGTGAAGGGCGTGGCGAAGGGCACCGGCTCCTGCACCGCCGCCGTCGCCGCCGAGACGCCGAAGATCATCACCGGCACGGTGAGCGGCAGCACCAGGATGGCGAGCAGCAATCCACCGCGGCGCAACGACACCGTCAACGCCGCCCCGATCGCCCCGACGAAGGTCAACGCCGGCGTGCCGACCAGCAGCGTCAGCGTCGTCGCGCCGATCGCCACCGGCTCCATGTTCATGAAGATCGCCAGGAGCGGCGAGGCGATCACCAGCGGCAGGCCGGTCGCCGTCCAATGGGCGAGGCATTTGACCAGAACCACCAGCTCGAGCGGCGTCTCGCCCATCAGCACCAGATCGAGCCCGCCGTCGTCGCGATCGGCCTGGAACAGGCGATCGAGCGACAGGAGCGTCGCCAGGAGAGCGCCGATCCACAGGATCGCGGGTCCGATGCGGGCGAGGAGGTTGAGGTCCGGCCCGACCCCGAAGGGCACCACGGTGACGACGATCAGGAAGAACAGCGCCCCCATCAGGGCGCCGCCGCCGACCCGGGTGGCGAGCCGCATCTCGCGGACGAAGAGGGAGGTGAGCGCGCTCATGCCGCCTCCACCACGCTCGGCCCGAGCCGGAGGCTGTCCATCCGCTCGAAGGGCAGGGCGAGGTGGGTCGCCGCGACCACCAGCCCGCCGTCGCCGAGATGCTCGCCGACGATCTCGAGCAGACGCGCCTCCGAGGCGGCGTCGAGCGCCGAGGTCGGCTCGTCGAGCAGCCAGACCGGCCGCTTCGTCACCAGCAACCGCGAGAAAGCGAGGCGGCGGCGCTGGCCGGCCGACAGATAGGCCGCCGGCAGGGTGGCGAGGCGGGCGAGACCGACCCGGTCGAGCGCCTCGAACACGGTCGCGTCCGCCGTGCCGGAGAACTCGCGCCAGAAGCCGAGGTTCTCCTCCACCGAGAGCTGCGGCTTCAACGCGTCCATGTGCCCGAAATAATGGCACTGCTGCGGGACGGTCAGTTCCGGATCGCCGCCGTCGAGGCCGAGCTCTCCCGAAATCGGCCGCAACAATCCGGCGATCAGGCGCAACAGCGTCGACTTGCCGGCGCCGTTCGCCCCGGTCACCACCAGAGCCGATCCGGCCACCGCTTCGAACGAGAGATCGCGCAGCACGCGCCGCCCGCCGCGATCGAGCGTCAGGGATCGGCCGAAGAGGCGCTTCACGCTGGTCGACATGCTCCCGTCCCGTTTCGCCGACGTCGCCGACCCCGCGGCACGCCCGATTTGCCTTTCTCCTACAGGAAGACGCCGGGCGGCGAAACCGGCGTCTCGAAGGATGCGGCCCCGCGCCGCCATCGCTTCGGCCGGACCCGAGCGCCACATCGGAGATTCCCGCGTTTCTCACCCCGAAGTGACTGGTTCGCGAGGCCGTCGCGGGACTATTCTCCCGCCGCGACGCGCATGGCGTCGGCTACTGTCGAACGGGGTCCGAAGTGTGACGACGAAACGGGGTGCCCTGGTCATCGCGGCCTGTACCGCCGGAGCGATCTTCGCCGGCGCATCGCCCGCCGTGGCCGATGCGCCGCGACCGCGCGCCGTCATCGAACTCTTCACCAGCCAGGGCTGCGGACGTTGTCCGCCCGCCGACGCCCTGCTCGGCCGCCTCGCCGCCGACCCGACCCTGGTCGCGCTGACCTACGCGGTCGACTACTGGGACTATCTCGGTTGGAAGGACACCGCCGCTCGTCCGGAATTCACCCAGCGCCAGCGCGCCTATGCCGAGGCCCGGGCCGATCGCGCCGTCTACACCCCGCAGGTGGTGATCGACGGTCGTGCCCACGTCGTCGGCTCCGATCGTGAGGCGATCGAGGCGAAGATCACCGAACTCACCAAGGTGGCCGAGAGTGCGATGGTCGAGGTCAACGTCGAGACCACGCGCGACTCGCTCGTCGTCCGCGTCGCCGAAGCTCCGGCCTCGCTCGCCACGGCGCGCGCCACCGTCTGGCTCGCCCGCTACGAACGCAGCCGCACCATCCGCATCGGCCGCGGCGAGAATTCCGGCCGGTCCGTCACCTACACGCACCTGGTGAAGTCGTTGCAGCCGATCGGCATGTGGAAGGGTTCGGCGCTGCGCATCGAATTGCCGCGCCAGGACACGACCCACGACGCCGGCGAGGGCTGCGCGGTGTTGCTCCAGTCGGAGAGCGAGGCCGGCCCCGGCCGCATCCTCGGCGCCCGGGGGGTCGAACGCCCGGCCTCCTGACGCGGTCCGCACCCGCCGATCAGAACTCGACCAGCCTCGGCTTCTTCTCCAGCACCGCGACGACCCGGGCGAGGTCGGCACCGCGTTTCAGGATTCGGCCGCCCTGATCGATCACCGAGTAGGCGCCCTGCCGCGCCGCCGGTCTCGGAGCCTTCTCGATGCGGAAGAGCGGCGCCTCCGAACTGCGGCGGAAGATCGAGAACACGGCACGGTCGGTGAGATGATCGATGGCGTAGTCGCGCCACTCGCCGCTCGCCACCATCCGGCCGTAGAGCTTCAGGATCTCGAAGAGTTCGCGCCGATCGAAGGTGACCTCGCGGACCCCCTCCGGTCGGCCGAACCGGATCACCGACGGGTCGACCTCGTCGCCTCCCGCGATTCCGCCGCTCGGACCCTCGCTCAATCGTCCACCTCCTCGACGCATCATCGAACCTTCATGATCCGTCGGAGCGCCGCCGCTGGCAAGCGGCGGCCCGACGCCGGACGGTTCGAACCGCGCCGACGCGAGAAGATGTGATCACGGGCGCGTCCCACCGCGACCGCCGACCGCGTCGCGCCGATTGTCAACGCGGGCGCCCTCCGCCAAGGTCCGCCTGAGCGGCACATCGCCGCCGCCGAACGCCGCCATCGCAGAGGACCGCCGTGAAACCGCGTCGCATCGCCGGAGCCGCGCCGAAACCACGCCTCCTCCGCGTCCGTCGCCGCCCCGGGGCGGCGGCGCATCTCGGACTGCTCTCCGTCGGCGGCGGGACGTTCCCCTGCGCGCTCGGTCGCACCGGCCTGACCCGCTTCAAGCGCGAGGGCGACGGCGCCACGCCGGTCGGCCGCTTCGACCTCCTCGTCGGACGGTGGCGCATCGATCGGATCCTGCCGCCCGGCGGCCCGCTGCACTTCACGCCCCTACGCATCGACGACGGTTGGTGCGACGACCTCGGCGACGGCCGCTACAATCGGCCGGTCCGCTTGCCCTTCCCCGGCTCGCACGAGGTGATGCGGCGCGACGATCATCTCTACGACGTGGTGATCGTCCTCGATGCCAATCTCCGCCGCCGGACGATCGGGCGCGGCAGCGCCATCTTTTTCCACCTCGCCCGGAACGGCTTCGAGGCGACCGCCGGCTGCGTCGCGCTCGCGCCCGCCGACATGCGGCGCGTCCTCGCCCGCCTCGGCTCTCGCCCGGTGATGGTGATCGGCTGACAGACTCGGTCGACGCGAATCGGACCGTCTTCGTCCGGCCCGAACCCGGCGAATCGAAACGAGTTCGAATCGAAGTGGCGCACCGCGGCCCCTGCGAGTCCCGTGGACGGCCGTTTCGATCGGCCGCACCCGACCCCAGGGTCACCTTCGAAATCGCCGTCCAAGAGTCTCCTGTGCGGTCGGTTATTTCGTAAGCGAAATCATTTCGAAGCTGTATCGTGTCACGCGACTCGTTTCGCGAGAGTCATGATCCGATCTTAGGCCGCACTCCGAAGATGGCGCTGCCGACCCGCACGTGGGTGGCGCCGAGATCGATCGCCGTCTCGAAGTCGGACGACATCCCCATCGACAGGCCGACGACCCCCGCCTCTCTCGCCATCTTCGCCAACAGGGCGAAGTGCGGCCCCGGAGCATCCTCGACCGGCGGGATGCACATCAGCCCCTCGACGGCGAGCCCGTGCACCTCGCGGCAGCGAGCGACGAAGGCGACCGCCTCGCGCGGATCGATCCCCGCCTTTTGCGCCTCGAGCCCGGTGTTGACCTGAACGAAGAGCCGGAGGCGACGCCCCTGCTTCGTCATCTCGGCGGCGAGAGCGGCCGCGATCTTGTCGCGATCGACGGTGTGGATCACGTCGAAGAGCTCCACCGCCTCCGCCGCCTTGTTCGACTGCAGCGGCCCGATCAGATGCAGTTCGACATCCGCGGTCTCGGCCCGCAACGCGGGCCATTTGGCCTTCGCCTCCTGCACCCGGTTTTCGCCGAACACCCGTTGACCCGAGGCTATCGCCGGACGGATCTCCTCGGCCGCGAAAGTCTTGGAGACCGCCACCAGCGTGACCGATCCGGCCGCCCGCCCGGCGATGCGCTCGGCCCGGGCGATGCGGTTGCGGATCTCGGCGAGATTGTCGGCGACGCTCATCGGTGGGCTTCCCTCGCAGGTCTCTCTGTCCCGACGGCTTAGCAGAAGGGCGACCGATCCGCCACGCGGGACCGCCACCGTGCTCCGGATCCGCCGGAATCGGCCGGAAACCATTGACCCGTCCACGGCTTTCTGGTGAAGGTCGGCGCCGAGATCGAACGACGAGGAGTCGCGTCTCCCCGATGACGCGCGCCCACCCGAACCCGACCCGACGGACGACGAGATCCATGGCTTCCGAGCGTTACAACCCCCGCGAATCCGAACCGAAGTGGCAGAAGGTCTGGGTCGAGAAGGACGTCTTCTCCACCACCAACGACGATCCGCGGCCGAAGTACTACGTCCTCGAGATGTTCCCCTATCCGTCCGGGCGCATCCACATGGGTCACGTGCGCAACTACACCATGGGTGACGTCGTCGCTCGCTACAAGCGCGCCAAGGGCTTCTCGGTCCTCCATCCCATGGGTTGGGACGCCTTCGGCCTGCCGGCCGAGAACGCCGCCATGCAGATGAAGGTCCACCCCGCCAAGTGGACCTACGAGAACATCGCCACCATGCGCGACCAGTTGAAGGCGATGGGCCTGTCGCTCGACTGGAAGCGCGAGGTCGCAACCTGCTCGCCCGACTACTACCGCCACCAGCAGAAGATGTTCGTCGACTTCTTCGAGGCCGGCCTCGCCTATCGCCGCGCCTCCAAGGTCAACTGGGACCCGGTCGACATGACCGTGCTCGCCAACGAGCAGGTGATCGACGGCCGCGGCTGGCGCTCGGGCGCCGTCGTCGAGCAGAAGGAGCTCGTCCAGTGGTTCCTGAAGATCACCGAATTCTCCGACGACCTGCTGACCGCCCTCGATCGGCTCGAACGCTGGCCCGACAAGGTGCGGCTGATGCAGCGCAACTGGATCGGCAAGTCGACCGGTCTCGAGGTCCGCTTCGAGCTGGCCACCTCGGGCCCGAACGGCGAGACCACGCTCGAGATCTTCACCACCCGCCCCGATACGCTCTTCGGCGCCTCTTTCCTGGCCATGTCGCCCGACCACCCGCTGGCCAGGGCGCTGGGTGAGAAGGACGCCGACCTCGCTGCCTTCCAAGAGAAGTGCCGGCGCATGGGCACCTCGGTCGCCGTCCTCGAGACCGCCGAGAAGGAAGGCCACGACACGGGCCTCCGAGTGAAGCATCCCTTCATCGAGGGCAAGACGCTGCCGCTGTGGGTGGCGAACTTCATCCTCATGGACTACGGCACCGGCGCCATCTTCGGCTGCCCCGCCCACGACCAGCGCGACCTCGACTTCGCCCGCAAGTACGGCCTCGAGGTCACCCCCGTCGTGCTGCCGCGCGGCGCCGACCCGGCGGTGAACGCGGTCGAGACCGTCGCCTTCGACGGTGACGGCACGCTCTACAACTCCTACTTCCTCGACGGCCTCGAGGTCGACGCCGCCTTCGAGGCGACCGCCGACCGGCTCGAGGCCCGCATCCTCGACGGCGCGCCGATGGCCAGACGCCGGGTGAACTTCCGCCTGCGCGACTGGCTGATCTCGCGGCAGCGCTACTGGGGCTGCCCCATCCCGATGATCCACTGCGACGACTGCGGCACGGTGCCCGTCCCCGTCGCCGACCTGCCGGTGCTGCTGCCCGACGACGCGACGTTCGATCGGCCGGGCAACCCGCTCGACCATCACCCGACCTGGAAGCACGTCGCCTGTCCGACGTGCGGAAAGCCCGCCCGGCGCGAAACCGACACCATGGATACCTTCGTCGATTCGTCCTGGTACTACACCCGCTTCACCGACCCGTGGAACGAGGCGGCGCCGACCACGCCCGACGTGGCGAAGCGCTGGCTCCCCGTGGACCAGTACATCGGCGGCATCGAGCACGCGATCCTGCACCTGCTCTATTCGCGCTTCTTCACCCGCGCCATGAAGGCCACCGGCCACGTCGCTCTCGACGAGCCCTTCGCCGGCCTGTTCACCCAAGGAATGGTGGTCCACGAGACCTACAAGGGTCCCTCGGGCGCCTGGGTGTCGCCGGCCGAGATCATCGTCGACGAGGTCGAAGGAAAGCGCACCGCGCGCATGACGGACGGTTCCGGCCCGGTCGAAATCGGCTCGATCGAGAAGATGTCGAAGTCGAAGAAGAACACCGTCGATCCCAACGAGATCCTCTCCACCTGGGGCGCCGACACCGCTCGCTGGTTCGTTCTTTCCGACAGCCCGCCGGACCGTGACGTCATCTGGACCGAGGCCGGCGTCGAGGGCGCCCACCGCTTCGTCCAGCGCGTCTGGCGGCTGATCGGCGACGGCGTCGAGCTCGCCACCGCCAAGGGCCCCGGCGAGCGCACCGCCGCCGCCCTCGCGCTGGCCAAGGCCACCCACAAGACGCTCGCCGCGGTCGAGGACGACATCGAGAAGCTCGGCTTCAACCGCGCCGTCGCCCGTCTCTACGAGTTCGCCAACACGATCGGCCGCGTCGTCGCCTCCGGCGAAGCGGTGAACGCCGACCCGACCCTCGCGAGCGCCCTCGACGAGGCGCTCGACGTGCTCGTTCGCCTCATCGCGCCGATGATGCCGCACCTCGCCGAGGAATGCTGGGCGGCGCTCGGTCGCGACGGGCTCGCCTCCGAGGCCGGCTGGCCGGTGGTCGACCGGACCCTCGTGGTCGACGACACCGTCACGCTGCCGATCCAGATCAACGGCAAGAAGCGTGCGGAGTTGACGTGCCCCCGGTCGGCGGGCGAGGCTGAGGTGCGCGAAGCGGTTCTGGCTCTCGACGCGGTCAAGGCCGCGCTCGGCGGCAAGCAGCCGAAGAAGGTCATCGTCGTACCGTTGAGGATCGTCAATGTCGTCGCCTGATCGCGCCGCCCCCCTCCGCCGTCTCCTGTTCGGCCTCGCCCTCGGCCTCGCCGCCGCGGGCCTGACGGCCTGCGCCGATGTTCCGCGCCCGCTCTACGGCAAAGCCGCCGGCACCGCCACGGCGATGCGCACCATCGACGTCGCCGCGGTTCCCGGCCGTGTCGGCCAGCAGGTCCGCAACGAATTGGTCTTCCGCCTCCACGGCGGCGCCGGAGACGTCGAGGGCAAGCCGGTCCATCGGCTCGAGCTGACCGTCACCTCGATCGACAACGCCGTTGGCGTCGAGCGCTACCGCAACCTGCCGGCAGCCTATGTCGAGCGCATCACCGCGACCTACGCCCTGATCGACATCGCCTCCGGCGCCACGGTCACTTCCGGCACCAGCTTCGCCCAGGCGGCCTACGACTATTCGCCGCAGCGTTACGCCGATGTCCGCGCCAAGCGCGATGCCGAGAATCGGGTCGCCACCGTGGTCGCCGAGGACATCCGCACCAAGCTCGCGGTCCATTTCGCCGCTCATCCCTGAGCGGCGACCAGCCCTCGTTCCACAGGCGGGACATGGTCGCGCTGAAGCCGTCCGAGATCGAGCCCTTCGTCCGCCGTCCGCCGGAAAGGGCGGCGCTGGTGCTGGTCTACGGCCCGGATGACGGGCTCGTCGCGGAACGTGCGGGCTCCATCGTCCGCGCCGCCGCCGGCAAGGCCGACGATCCCTTCTCCCTCGTCCGTCTCGACGGCGCCGAGATCGTCGCCGACCCCTCCCGGCTGATCGACGAGGCGACCACCGTGTCGCTCTTCGGCGATCGCCGCGTCGTCTGGGTTCGCGATTGCGGCGCCCGCAACGTCCTTCCGGCCCTCCAGCCGCTGCTCGATCGCCCCGACACCGGCTCGCTGGTGGTGATCGAGGCCGGCGACCTGAAGAAGGGAACCGGCCTCCGAAAGAAGGTCGAGGACCATCCGACGGCGATCGCCATTCCATGCTATCCCGATACCGCCCAGGACATCGCCCGGCTCATCGAGCAGGAACTGAAGGAGGCGAAGCTCGCCATCGAACCCGACGCTCGCGAGGCGCTGGAGGCTCATCTCGGGGCCGACCGCCTCGCCTCCCGCGGCGAACTGCGCAAACTCTGCCTCTATGCCCACGGTCTGGGACGGATCACCCTCGCCGACGTCGTCGCCATCGTCGGCGACGCCTCCGCCTTCGCCGTGGACGAGCTCCTCGATGCCGTCGCCGGCGGGGATCCGGCGGAGGCCGACGCCACGCTCGGCAAGCTCGAATCCTCTGGTATTCCGCCCTCGGTCGCCGGCACCATGCTGATTCGGCATTTCCAGCTGCTCGAGCGGGCCAGAGCGGAGGTCGTGCCCGGCCGCAGCCCGACCGACGTCGTCGAACGCCTGCAGCCGCCGATCTTCTTCCGCCGCCGACCGGTCATCGCCCGCCAGCTCGGCCTGTGGTCGAAGGAGCGCATCGCCCGCGCCCTCGACCTCCTCGACGAGACCATGCGACAGAGCCGCGCCAAGCCGCATCTCGCCGCGTCCATCGTTTCGGAGGCGATTCTGAAGCTCGCTCGCGCCGCCGCCCTCGCCGGTCGCCGCTGAAGCCACCGGTGACCCCCGGAACGCGAAAGGGGCCGCGCCTTTCGGCCCGACCCCTCCACCGTCCGTCTCCGCCATCGAGCTCAACCGCGCTGCAGTCTCCGGCAGACCTCGTCGAGCTGCTCGAGCGAGCCGTAACGCACCTTCACTTCGCCGGATCCGTCGGCCTTGTGCTCGATGGCCACCGCCAGGCCGAGCGCGTCGGAGAGCGTCTTCTCGAGCGCCACCGTGTCGGCGTCTTTCGCCTTCTTCGGCCGGCCGGGCTTCGGCCCCTCCGCCGGGCGCGGCGCCTGGGCGAGAGACTCCGCCTGCCGCACCGAGAGGCCTTCCTCGACGATCTTCGTCGCCAGCGCCTCCGGATCGGGCGCCGCGAGCACCGCCCGCGCGTGCCCCGCGGTGATCCGGCCGGAGCGCAGATGCGCCTTGACCGGCTCCGACACCTTCAGCAGGCGCAGGGTGTTGGCGACGTGACTGCGGCTCTTGCCGATGATCTCGCCGAGATCCTGTTGGGTATAGGCGAATTCGGCGATCAGCTGCTCGTAGCCGTAGGCCTCTTCCAGCGGATTGAGGTCGGTGCGCTGGACGTTCTCGATGATCGCCAACTCGAGCGCCTCCTTGTCGGAGACCTCCTGCACGATCACCGGGATCTCGTGCTGACCAGCACGCTGCGAAGCCCGCCAGCGGCGCTCGCCGGCGATGATCTCATAGTGATTGGCCTGCCCCTTGGCCGAGCGCACCAAGATCGGCTGGACGACGCCCTTCTCGCGGATCGACTTCGCCAGATCGGCGAGATCGGAGTCATCGAAGCTGCGTCGCGGGTTGCGCGGATTGGGGTGGATCAACTCGATCGGCACCCGCTTCGATCCGGTCCGCTCCGTCGTCGCGATCTCGGGCTCGGCCATGTCGCCGAGCAGCGCCGCCAACCCACGTCCGAGCCGTCTACGTTCTTCCACTGTCGCCTCCCGAGGATCGCCGGTCGCCGCCGGCCCGCCCCACTCACACCCCGGCCCCGGCCGCCCCGGGACCTTCGTCTCGTTCAGGCCGCCGCTTCGGCCCGGATGCGCCGCTCGCGCTGGATGATCTCCGAGGCGAGGCGCAGATAGGCTTGGCTCCCCGCCGATTTGAGATCGTAGAGCAACGCCGGCTTGCCGTGCGACGGCGCCTCCGAGATGCGGACGTTGCGCGGAATGATCGTGTCGTAGACCGCCGACCCCATGTGCTCGCGCACGTCGGCCACCACCTGACCGGAGAGATTGTTGCGCGCGTCGTACATGGTCAGCACGATGCCGTGGATCGACAGCTCCGGATTGAGCGCGCCCTTGACCTGCTCCACCGTCGACAGCAGCTGAGAAAGACCCTCCAGCGCGAAGAACTCGCACTGCAGCGGCACCAGCACCGAATGGGAGGCGCTCATCGCATTGATGGTCAGAAGGTTCAGAGACGGCGGGCAGTCGACCAGCACGTAGGTGAACTGCGGTCCGCCTTCCTGCGCGGTCCCGATGTATTCGGAGATCGCCTTGCGCAACCGATAGGCCCGGTCCGCGGTGGAGGCGATCTCCAGCTCGACGCCGAGAAGATCAAGCGTCGAAGGCGCCACCCACAGCCGGGGTACCGCGGTCTCGATCAGCACCTCTTCGAGCGTGTGGTCGCCGACCAGCACGTCATAGGTCGAGCGCTTGCGCGCTCGCCGGTCGATGCCGAGTCCGGTCGAGGCGTTGCCCTGAGGATCGAGGTCGACGATCAGAACTTCCTCGCCGATGGCGGCCAGCGCCGTGCCGAGATTGATGGCGGTCGTGGTCTTGCCCACGCCGCCTTTCTGATTGGCGAGCGCGAGAACGCGGGGCGACTTGGCGAGCTTGGCCATGTGTGGCGCTCCGTCAGGACTTTTCACGTGAAACGATCTTGCGAACCTCGACCAAGCGGCCGGTCGGTTCCGTCTTGCTCTGATGTTCTATCAGATCCAGATCCCAAGATAGAGTGGTTTCGGCGAGCTCGACCCCAAAATCTTGACCTTTGTGGAAAAGTGCCACGGCCCCGCGGGCGACGAATGGCGCCGCCCAACCGCACAGCCGATCGAAGCTCGCGAGCGCTCGCGCCGACACCGCGTCGACCGGTTCCGCGAAGTTTCGGCAGAAATCTTCGATACGCTCGGCATGAACGATCGCCGGAGCCCCGGTTTCCCGTGCCACCGTCCGCAAGAACGCCACCTTCCCCTGGTTGCTCTCCACCAGATGCACCGAGGCGCCCGGCGTCTGCGCCAACAGAATGGCCGTCACCAGCCCGGGAAACCCGGCACCCGAGCCGAGATCGACCCAGCGCGTCGCCGACGGCAACAGGGCGTGGATCTGAGCCGAATCGGCGACGTGCCGCCCCCAGATTCGGGGCAGCGTGCTCGGCGCCACGAGATTCTGGCTCTTCTGCCACTTCTCGACCAGTTCGACGTAGTGCGTGAGCCGATCGCGCGTTTCACGTGAAACCGCGACGATCCCATCGAGCGCCGCCGGTCCCTCTCGCGAAATCGCTCCATCCCCGGAAACCATCGTTGCGCCCCCGAATCGTTGTTGTCGTCAGTCCCCGGCGTCACCGCGCCGGGTACGCCGCGAGGCCCCCGATCCCGCCACTTCCGCCGCCGTGAAGTCGACACCCTCGACGGCCGAGACCCCGTCACCACGCCGTCCTTTGCGTACGTGAGCGAGGAGCAGCGTCAGGGCCGCCGGCGTCATTCCATCGATCCGCCCGGCCTGCCCGAGCGTGCGCGGGCCGACGGCCAGCAACTTCTGCCGAATCTCGTTCGAAAGTCCGGGTATCTCGGCGAAGTCGAGATCATCCGGCAACGCCACCGCCTCTTCTCGGCGCAGTTCGCCGATGTCCGCTTCCTGTCGTCTCATGTAGACCGCGTACTTCGCATCGATCTCCACCTGTTCGGCGACTTCCGCCCGCAATTTCATCAATGCCGGCCAGATCGCCCCCAGCCGCTCGATGGTCACATCCGGGTAGGCGAGCAGGTCGAAGGCGCTGCGCCGCACACCGTCCCGGTTGACCGCGATCCCGTGGCGCTCGGCTTCCGTCGGCGTCAGAGCGAGGCCCCGCGCCATCGCCTCCGCCTCCGCGATCGCAGCCGCCTTCGCCGCGAAAGCCCGACCGCGACGCGCCCCGACGACACCGAGCCGCTCGCCCGTCGGCGTCAGCCGCCGATCGGCGTTGTCGGCGCGCAGCGTCAGTCTATATTCCGAGCGCGACGTGAACATCCGATAGGGCTCGGTGATCCCGCGCGTCACCAGATCGTCGATCATCACGCCGAGATATCCATCGCCTCGGTCGAAGACGTGCGGCATCGTTCCGGCTGCGAACCGAGCCGCATTGAGGCCCGCCATCAAACCCTGCGCCGCCGCTTCCTCGTAGCCGGTCGTCCCGTTTATCTGACCGGCGAGGAAGAGCCCAGAGGCGCCGCGCACCGCGAGCGTCGGGTCGAGCTCCCGCGGATCGACGTGATCGTACTCGATCGCATAACCCGGCCGGATCAGACGAACCTTCTCGAGCCCCGGGATCGATCTCAGCATCGCCACCTGGGCATCTTCCGGCAGCGAGGTCGAAAGCCCGTTGGGATAGACCGTCGGGTCGTCGAGCCCCTCGGGTTCGAGGAAGATCTGATGTCCCTCGCGATCGCCGAACCGGACGATCTTGTCCTCGATCGAGGGACAGTAGCGCGGGCCGCGGCTGTCGATGTAGCCGCCGTACATCGCCGACCGCGACAGGTTCTCCCGGATGATCCGGTGCGTCTCCGCCGTCGTCCGGGTGATGCCGCAGGCGACCTGCGGGTTGGTGATCTCCTCGGTCAGCGTCGAGAAGGGCACCGGATCGGGGTCCGCCTCTTGTCGTTCCACCGCCGCCCAGTCGATGGTGCGTCCGTCGAGGCGCGCCGGCGTTCCGGTCTTCAACCGACCGAGCCGAAGCCCGAGGGCGGCCAGGCTCCGCGAAAGCCCCACCGCCGCTGGCTCCCCCACCCGTCCGCCGGCGGTGCGCCGATCACCGACGTGCATCAACCCGTTGAGGAAGGTGCCGGTGGCGATCACCACCGCGCCGCAGCGCAACTCCCGCCCGTCCGCGAGCCGCAGACCGATCACCCGGCGCTCGTCGATCGCCAACTCCGCCGCCTCGCCTTCGACGACCTCGAGCGAAGGCGTCGCCGCGATCTCCGCCTGCATCGCCGCAGCATAGAGCTTCCGATCGGCCTGGGTGCGCGGGCCTCGCACCGCCGGTCCCTTGCGGCGGTTGAGCAGGCGGAACTGGATGCCACCCGCGTCCGCCATCCGTCCCATCAACCCGTCGAGCGCATCGATCTCCCGTACCAGATGCCCCTTGCCGAGACCGCCGATCGCCGGATTGCACGACATCGCTCCGATCGTGTCGAACCGGTGGGTGAGGAGCACCGTGCGCGCACCGAAGCGCGCCGCCGCTGCCGCCGCCTCGCAGCCCGCGTGCCCGCCGCCGATCACCACCACGTCCCGATGACGTCCGTCCACCGTCACTTCGACTCCCGCCGTCCTGCTCGCCCTTCAAATGATCGGTCCGTAGGACGCGCGCAAGCGCTTCCTCGTCCTTCCCTACGATGGAATCTTCCGAACGAGATCGGACCGGAAGCGAATCCATGTTTCACGTGAAACAAAATCGGACCGGAAGCGAATCGAACCGCCGCTCACTTACCGATGCAGAACTCCCGGAAGATGACGTCGAGGAGGTCCTCCACACCGATTTCCCCGGTGATGCGGCCGAGCTCATCTCCGGCCCGGCGGAGATCTTCAGAACGGAGTTCCGCCTCCACCCGGCCATTGTCCAGCGCACGATCCAGCTCCGCCACGACCCTCGACAGCAGGTTTCTGTGTCGCTCACGACTCGGAACGATGTCCCCCGCCGCCCCCCCCGCCGAGGAGACCCGCTCGCGAAGCGCGCCGATCAGATCCCCGAGACCGGCGCCCGTCACCGTCGACAGCGCGAAGACTTCCGTTGCGGATTCGAATCGTTTCTCCGCCCGGCCAGCCTTCCGCTCGGGGAGAAGATCGAGCTTGGTGGCCACCTCCCAGACTTCGGTCCCGCCGATCTCCATCTTCGCCGGCGCTTCGCCAGGATCATCGGGCGCCCGCAACCAGAGGATCAGATCGGCCGCCCGGCCGCGTTCGATCGCCCGCCGGATCCCCTCCGCTTCAACGCGCCCCGCATCTATTCTGAGCCCCGCCGTGTCGACGACCGTGACCGCCCACCCCCCGAGATCGAGGTGGACTTCGATCAGATCGCGGGTCGTACCCGCCTCCTCCGTGACGATCGCCACGTCGCGCTCGGCCAGCGCATTGAGCAGGCTCGACTTGCCGGCGTTCGGATGTCCGAGCAACACCACCTGCAACCCGGCTCGCACCCGCTCACCCTGCACCGCCGCGGCCAGATGCGAGACGATCTCCTCCCGCAGCCGACCCGCATCGCGCCAAGCCTCCTCCGCCACCGATCCCGGCACGTCCTCTTCCTCGGCGAAATCGAACTCGGCTTCGACCAGAGCGCGGATGCGTATCAGGCGTTCCCGCCAACCGCCGTAGAGACGACGCAACGCCCCTCCGGCCTGCGTCGCCGCTTGTCTGCGCTGCGACTCCGTCTCCGCCGCCAGAAGGTCGGCGAGACCTTCCGCCTCGGTCAGATCGATCCGGCCGGCGAGGAACGCCCGACGGGTGAACTCACCCGGTTCGGCCGGCACCAGTCCACCGACTTCATCGAGCCGTCGCCGGAGCGCCCGAACCACCGCCCGACTACCGTGAACCTGGAACTCGACCATGTCCTCGCCGGTGAAGCTCGCCGGCCCGGGAAACCACAGGACAAGACCGCGATCGATCTCGCTTCCGTCGCCATCCCGAATCGATCTCAGGCTCGCGCGCCGTGGTTCGGGGACGGCCCCGATCATCGTTTCGAGAACGAATCGGCAGCGTGGTCCGCTGATCCGGATGACCGCGATCCCGGCCGGAACGCCGCCGCTCGACAGCGCATAGATCGTTTCCATCACGGTCTCTCGTCCTCGCTTCCCTCGCCGGCGGCGCCCGCCGCCCTAGATCGTCGAGAGATCCCGCCGAAGGAACCCGCCCCTTGACGCTTCCCCCCGCCAATCTTCTCGCCGGCTCCGCCAGTCCCTACCTCCTCCAGCACGCCGGCAATCCGGTCCATTGGAGACCATGGGGCCCGGAAGCTCTCGCCGAAGCCGCCGAAACCGGCAAGCCGATCCTGCTCTCGGTCGGCTACGCCGCGTGCCATTGGTGTCACGTCATGGCGCACGAGTCGTTCGAAGACGCGCGGATCGCCGAGGTGATGAACCGATCGTTCGTCAACATCAAGGTCGATCGCGAGGAACGCCCCGACGTCGACCGCATCTACATGGCGGCCCTCCACGCCCTCGGCGAACAGGGCGGTTGGCCGCTGACCATGTTCCTCGATTCGGCCGCTCGCCCCTTCTGGGGCGGCACCTATTTCCCTCCCGAGCCGCGATGGGGCAAGCCGGGCTTTCCCGACCTCCTGCGCGAGATCGCCCGCATCCACGCCGAGGAACCCGACAAGGTCGCCCACAACGCCGCGGCGCTCCACGAGCATCTCGCGACGCGCACCCGACCCGTCTCCGCCGATCTCGGTCTCGACTTCCTGGACGACGCCGCCGAACATTGCCTCGGCCTCCACGACCCGATCGAGGGCGGGACCCACGGCGCGCCGAAGTTCCCCCGCACCCCGCTTCTCGAGGCTTGGTGGCGCGCCGGCCGACGGCGCGCCGGCAGGAGGGCCACCGACGCCGTGCTGCGCACTCTCGAACGCATGAGCCTCGGCGGCATCTGGGACCATCTCGGCGGCGGCTTCGCCCGCTATTCGGTCGACGCCCATTGGCTCGTGCCGCACTTCGAGAAGATGCTCTACGACAACGCCCAGCTCCTCGACCTCCTCGGCCGCGCCTGGTCCGTCACCGGCGATCCTCTCTTCCGCTCCCGCATGGAGGAGATGGTCGATTGGCTCCTCCGCGAGATGAGGCGACCCGAGGGAGGATTCGCGGCGGCGATCGACGCCGACAGCGAACATGAGGAGGGGCGCTTCTACGTCTGGACACTCGACGAGATCCGCGACGTCCTCGGTCCCGACGCCGACTTCTTCGCCGAAGCCCATGATGTCCGTCGCGGCGGTAACTGGGAGGGCCGAACGATCCTCAACCGGTCGCGGGATCGTCGCGGCTTCGGCGACGTCGATCGCGAGGCCCGGCTGGCCGGATGCCGCGCCCGCCTCCTCGCCCGGCGCGCACTCCGGATCCGGCCGATGACCGACGACAAGGTTCTCGCCGATTGGAACGGCGGTTTGATCCATTCCCTCGTCGCCGCCGCGCGCCGTCTCGATCGACCCGATTGGCTCGGCCTTGCCCGCAAGGCCTACGACTTCGTCCGCGATACGATGGGTCGGGGCGATCGCCTCGCCCACGCCTGGCGGGACGGCGTCGCGGTCTTCCCCGGCCTCTCCGGCGATCTGGCCCACATGGCACGCGCCGCTCTGACGCTCCACGAGACCACCCGCGAACCCGACTTCCTCGCCGACGCGCGACGGTGGACCGCGGCGCTCGACCGCCATCACGCCGACCCGGACGGCGGTTGGTTCCTCACGGCCGACGACGCCGAAGCGCTGATCGTTCGCCCCACCGCCTTCCAGGACGAGGCCACGCCGAGCCCCGACTCCATCGCGATCGAGAACCTGCTGCGGCTCGCCGTCTTCACCGGCGACGATGCCTTCGCCCGACGTGCGGAGGAGATCCTGCGCCGCTTCGCCGGGATCATGGTCGAAGACGTCGTCGCCACCGCTTCGCTCACCAACGCGCTCGATCTCTCCCTCGGCCTCGTCGAAGTGGTTCTCGTCACCCCGCCGGAGACCGATGCCGGTGCTCTGCGCCGTGCTGTCTTCGCTTCGTCCGACACACGGATCGTTCTTTTCGAAGCCGAATCGACCGACGAGCTGCCGAGGGTTCACCCGGCGCACGGCAAGAGGCCGCTCGACGGCCGCCCCACCGTCTGGATCTGCCGACGCGGCGCCTGTGGCCTTCCGACGACCGACCCGACGGAACTCGCCGCCGCTCTCGAGCGCCTCTGATCGATCGACGGTCGATCCGCTTCCGATTCGATCGCCGATTCACGTGAAACACGACCGCATGCGACGAGGGCGCCGCGGTCTCCCGCGACGCCCTTCCGCATCCGAATCGACCGCGTCGGATCAGGTGTTCATCGAATCGAAGAAGTCGGCGTTGCGCTTGGTCTGCCGGAGCTTGTCGAGCAGGAACTCGATGGCGTCGACCGTGCCCATCGGGGTGAGGATGCGACGAAGCACGTACATCTTCTTGAGCTGGTCCGGCGGCACCAGCAGCTCTTCCTTGCGGGTGCCGGAGCGGGTGATGTCGATCGCCGGGAAGACGCGCTTGTCGGCCACCTTGCGGTCGAGAATGATCTCCGAGTTGCCGGTTCCCTTGAACTCTTCGAAAATCACTTCGTCCATGCGCGACCCGGTGTCGATCAGCGCCGTGGCGATGATGGTCAGCGAACCACCCTCTTCGATGTTGCGCGCCGCGCCGAAGAAGCGCTTCGGCCGTTGCAGCGCATTGGCGTCGACGCCGCCGGTCAGCACCTTGCCCGAGGACGGCACCACGGTGTTGTAGGCGCGGCCCAGGCGGGTGATCGAATCGAGCAGGATGACCACGTCGCGGCCGTGCTCGACCAGACGCTTCGCCTTCTCGATCACCATCTCGGCGACCTGAACGTGCCGCGTCGCCGGCTCGTCGAAGGTCGAGGACACGACCTCGCCCTTCACCGTACGCTGCATGTCGGTCACTTCCTCCGGCCGCTCGTCGATGAGCAGGACGATCAGGAAGCACTCCGGATGATTGGTGGTGATCGACTTGGCGATGTTCTGCAGAAGCACCGTCTTACCGGTCCGCGGCGGCGCCACGATCAGCCCGCGCTGGCCCTTGCCGAGCGGCGTGACGATGTCCATGACGCGCGCCGACATGTCCTTAGAGGTCGGCTCCTCGGGCTCCATGCGGAAACGCTCGTCCGGGTAGAGCGGGGTGAGGTTGTCGAAGTGGACCTTGTGACGGGCCTTCTCCGGATCCTCGAAGTTGATGGTGTTGACCTTGAGGAGTGCGAAGTAGCGCTCGCCCTCTTTCGGCGAACGGATCTGGCCCTCGACCGTGTCGCCGGTCCGGAGCGAGAAGCGCCGGATCTGCGACGGCGAGACGTAGATGTCGTCCGGTCCGGCGAGATAGTTGGCGTCGGGCGAACGCAGGAAGCCGAACCCGTCCTGCAGCACCTCGACGACGCCCTCGCCGATGATCTCGACGTCGCGCGCCGCCAGCTGCTTCAGGATGGCGAACATCAGCTCCTGCTTGCGCATGGTGCTCGCGTTCTCCACCTCGAGTTCCTCGGCGAAAGCGAGGAGCTCGGTCGGCGACTTGGACTTGAGGTCCTGGAGCTTGAGTTGCTGCATCGGTCGGATTCTCTCGGGGAGGTGTGCGTCGCGTCGCCGAACGCGAACGATTCGGCGACGGGTCAGGGGCGGGAAACGGGACACCGCACGGGAGACTGGCGAACCGCGCGATGATCGGAAGGGAAGGGCAGACGTCACGGGCGGCCGAGAAGGCCGAACCTCGGACCGCCTCGATCGACGGACGCGACGACGACGGTGTCTGCTTCGGTAGGACGCGACGAAACTAGTCTGCTTCGCTCCGCCCCACAAGCCCCCGCCGGAAACCGCCCGACGTTCCATGCCGATTGAGCCGAAAACGTGACCGCCGCTCCGATCAGAACGGCCGGACGATCACCATCGTGACGATCACCAGCATCAGCAGCGTCGGCACTTCGTTCATGAAGCGCCAGAAGCGGTGGTCGCGCCGACCCTCGTCGCGCGCGAAATCGGCGACCGCCTTGGCGAGATACCCGTGCACCGCCGACAGACCGAGGACACAGACGAGCTTCACCTGGAACCAGAGATCACCGAAGAGGGAGAACCGCCAAGCGATCCACAGACCCGCCGCCCAAGAGACGACCATCGCCGGATTGATGATGTAGCGCAGCAGCTTGCGCTCCATCACCTTGAACGTCTCCGAGGTCTCCGACCCGATCTCGACCCCACAGTGGTAGACGAAGAGCCGGGGCAGATAGAGCATGCCTGCCATCCACGAGATGATTGCCACCACGTGCAGCGTCTTCATCCACGGATGTGCGCCGTCGCCGAGCAGGACTCCGGCGAGGAGGAGCAGGCCCGCGGTCATCCCGAGGAACACCGCCGCCCGCTTCGTCCGCCTGACGATCTCGTCACGCGTCGCCGTCATCTCGTTCTCCTCAGCGCTTCGCCGCCCGAACGCGCTCGACCAGTCGCGCCACGTTCGCCGGATCGGCGTCCGGCGTGATGCCGTGCCCGAGATTGAAGATCAGCCGACCCCGACCGAGCCCGTCGAGCACGCGGTCGACACCCTCGTCGAGCGCGCGACCGCCGACCACCACGCGCATCGGATCGAGATTGCCCTGTACCGCCGCGATCGGCTGAATCCGCTCGCGCACGAAATCCGCCGGCATGGTCCAGTCGACGCCGACCGCATCGACCCCGGTCTCCCGGATGTAGCGCTCGAGCGAAGCTTGGGCACCCTTCGGAAAGCCGATGACCCTGGCGCCGGGACGGATCGCCCTGAGCCCCGCCACGATTCGCTTCGTCGGCCGGATCACCCAGCGTTCGAACTCGACCTCGTCGAGCACCCCCGCCCAGGTGTCGAAGATCTGCACCGCATCGGCCCCACGCCGAATCTGTTCGGCGAGATAGCGAATCGACGCGGTGACGAGAATATCGATCAACCGGGCGAAATTCTCGGGATCACCGAGAGCGGCGCGCCGCGCCGGTCCCTGATCCGATGTTCCCCGCCCGGCGATCATGTAGGTCGCCACCGTCCAGGGAGCCCCACAGAAGCCGAGGAAGGTGGTCTCCCGGGGCAACCCCGCTCGGATGAGCTCGACCGCCTCGTAGACCGGTGCCAAGCGTCCGTCGATCGCTTCCGGATCGAGATCGCCGACGCGTCCGAGATCGAGCGGCTCGAGCACCGGACCCTCGCCCTCTTGGAACGCCACCTTGCGACCGAGCGCATCGGGAATGACGAGGATGTCGGAGAACAGGATCGCCGCGTCGAAACCGTATCGCCGAATCGGCTGGAGCGTCACTTCCAAGGCGAGCTTCGGAGTGTAGCAGAGATCGAGGAATCCGCCCGCTCCCGAACGCGTCGCCCGGTACTCAGGCAGATAGCGCCCGGCCTGCCGCATCACCCAGATCGGCGGAGGAAAGAGCGCCTCACCCGCCAGCACCTGCAGCACCTTCCGCTCCGGTGCGGATTCCACGGTCGCCGGGCTCGTCACGCACACCCCCTTCTTCAAACCATTCTTCGAAAGAAGATCTGTTGAGACTCTTTGACCGTGGATTACCGGGATCCGCGCCGATCCACAATGACTCACGTGAAACACGACGTCGCGGCCGCCCTGTGGACGCCACCGTACCGCTCCGTCCCGGGTCACCACGTCAAGACTTCGTCAACCTTCATTGCCAAATGGTTGACGCGACCCTCGAAAAGCCCGGCCCTGTGGACGAACGGTCGATCTCTCGGTACCCGCCCGTCCGTCTTCCACCGCCGGGAAAAACGCCTTTCGGCGACCTTCGTCCTTCGACCCTGTTGATCGTTTTGCACGAAGGGGAGAGAGTCGGGCGCCGGAGGCATCGGACGGAATTCGTCCACCGCTCACCTCCGCCCTGGGGACAGACCGGTGACGATGCAGTCCAAGTTCTTCCATCTTCATCTGATTTCGGATTCGACCGGCGAGACGCTGATCACCGTGGCGCGTGCCGCCGCGGCCCAGTACGAGGCCATCGAGCCGATCGAACACGTCCATCCGTTGATCCGCACCGATCGCCATCTCGACCGCGCCCTGGTCGAGATCGAGCAGTTTCCCGGCATCGTGCTCTACACGCTGGTCAACCGCGACCTCGCCGATCGGCTCGAACGATTCTGCCGCGATCAGGGCTTGCCCTGCGTCTCGGTTCTGGCGCCGGTGCTCGACATCTTCCGCTCGTTCCTCAACGTCGCCCAGACCCACCGGGCCGGCGCCCAGCACGCTCTCGACGCCGACTATTTCAAGCGCATCGAAGCGATGAACTTCACGTTGGCCCACGACGACGGCCAATTGCCGCACGATCTCGACGACGCCGACGTCGTCATCCTCGGCGTGTCGCGCACCTCCAAGACCCCGACATCGATCTATCTCGCCGGTCGCGGCATCAAGGTCGCCAACATCCCGATCGTCCCCGGCATCGAACCGCCGCCGGCGTTGCGAACCGTCACCGGGCCACTCGTCGTCGGTCTCATCGCCAGCCCCGACCGCATCGCCCACATCCGCGAAAATCGAGTACTCGCCATGGGATCGAAGAGTTTCGACACGACCTACGTCGACCGCCCGTCGATCGCCATCGAGCTGACGGTGATGCGCCGGCTCTGCGCCGACCACGACTGGCCGGTGATCGACGTCACCCGCCGCTCGATCGAGGAGACGGCGGCCGCCATCGTCGCCCTCATGCGAGCCCGCCGCTGAC
>JAOTSD010000149.1 GCA_030247555.1 Siculibacillus sp.
GGGCTACTGCCTCTACAAGATGGGCTGCAAGGGCCCGACCACCTACAACGCCTGTTCCACCGTCCGCTGGAACGGCGGCGTCTCCTTCCCCATCCAGTCGGGTCACGGCTGCATCGGCTGCTCGGAGAACGACTTCTGGGATCAGGGTCCGTTCTACGATCGCCTCACCCGCATCCCCATCGGCGCCAACACCGCGACGGCGGCCGACATCGGCCTCGCCGCGACCGCGGTGATCGGCACCGCGGTCGCGGTCCATGCCGGGATCTCGGTCGTCACCCGCGCCCGCTTCAAGTCGGAAAGCTGAGGAAGCGTCGTGAGACGGACGGCGATCCCGTCCGCCCGACAGGACAGGCCGAGGGAAAGAATGTCAGTCCTTGAACATACGCCAGCCGGACACCATCGTCGAGATCATCGACTGCCGGCTCATGATCTCCTCACGCACCGCGGCGTAGATGTGCAGGATCGAAAAACAGATGATCAACCACATACTCAAGTGATGCCAAGCATGAGTTTGCAACGATCCGCCGGTCATCATGAACACCAGATCCGTCAGCATGTACACCGGGTGATCGATACCGTAGGGCTCGACATAGAGCGCCACGCCGGTGGCGATGATGACGAAGGCCGGCAGGACGAAAGTGGTGAACATCATCGCTTGGGCGAGTGGGTTGTGACCGATGAAGCGCTGCGGCCGCTTCTGCAGGAAGAAGTACCATTTGAAAGTCGAGAACAGGTCGTGCCACCACTGCCGCGACCACACCGGCACGACGAACAGCTCGCGCGCCGTCGGATTGCCGACGAAGGCGAAGATCATGCGGCCGACGAAGGCATAGGCGAAGACCTGCCCGGCGGCGAAGTGCGAAAAGCGGATCCAGCCGAACAGGAAGTTCGTCGACGCCTCGCCACCGATCGACGGCGGCGGCTGGCCGATCAGCCATCCGGTGACGCAGAGCACGAGCATGCAGAGGAAATTGACCCAGTGCCAGATGCGCACCGGGGCCTCGTAGGCGAAGACCGCGACTTGGGTCTCCTGCCGCTCGGCTGCGGAACCGGCACTGTCGAACATCATGGCGCGTTGCGTCGCCAGATCATCGTCGAAAACCTCGCTCACCGGCGACTCTCCCATTTCGAATTGTTTCGCCGAAAATTGCGATTAGTATCGCACATAGTCAATATAAAAACGGTCAATCGGTCAAAATTATTTCCATGGTTCGGGTATAATATAAATCGATCCCAGTCCATGCGATCGTGCATCATCGTTGATGCATCGGATTGATTTGCTAATACGGACCAAGAGACATCCGCCGAACGACGCCAAGACGGGAAACCCCAAGATGGATCTCGACATTCTCCGCCGCAGGTTCGCGCCCTTCGTCCTGCTCATGGTCTGGATCGGCGCCCTGCCGACCGCGATGCTGTCGCCGTTGCTCGACCGCGGCTTCTTCGCCTGGCCGGTGGCGGTCGCCTTCGCGGCGGCGATCGGGGCGACCGCGGCGATGATGAACGGTCCGCTGTCGCAACCGGCGCGATTCGCCACCGCCGCGGCTCTGGTGGCGCAGGTCGCCTCGCTGGTCGTGACGCTGAAGGGCCACGAGGGGCAGGCGGACGCCTCCCTCCTCTTCCTCGCGGTGATCGCGCTGCTCGCCGGCTGGTGCGACCGTTGGGTCTCGGCCTTCGGCGCCGCGGCGATCGTCCTCTGGCACATGGTCGCCTTCGCGATCGATCCGGCGCTGGTGATGACCGGCGAGCCCGGCCTCGGTCGACTTGCCGGGCGAGTGCTGGTGGCGGCTCTCGCGGTCGAGGGCGTCGGTTGGGTCCTCGCCAATCTCCACACCGCGGCGACCCGCGTCGACGAGGCGCTGACCGAAGCCTTCTCCGCCAAGCGCGAGACCGAACGCCTCGGCGCCGAACGCGAGCAACTCGCCCTCGTCAACGAGCAGGATCGACGCCGGCGCATGAGCGCGATCTCCGACGCCTTCCGCGCCCGCGTCGATGGCGTGATCGCCGCGGTGATGGAAGGCGCCGAGCAGATGTCGGGCTCGGCGCGCGCCCTCACCGAGATCGCCGGCCGCACGTCGTCCCTCGCCGAGGTCGCCTCTCAGGCCTCCGCCACCTCCGACTCGACGGTACGCTCGGTGGCCGCCGCCGCCGATCAGATCTCCGGTTCGCTCGCCGCCATGGCCGATCGGATCGAAGGGACGACCCGGGCGGTGCGCGAGGCGGCGGAGCGGGCCTCGGCGACCGCCGCCCAGGTCGAGCGCCTCAACGAGGCGGCCGAGCGCATCGGCTCGGTGGTGTCGCTGATCCATTCCATCGCCGAGCAGACCAACCTCCTGGCGCTCAACGCCACCATCGAGGCGGCGCGCGCCGGCGAGGCCGGCAAGGGATTCGCCATCGTCGCCACCGAGGTCAAGGCGCTCGCCGAACAGACGGCGCAGGCGACCGGCGAGATCGGCATCCACGTCGCCAACATGCGCGAGGCGACCGCCGACACGGTGCGCCACATCCGCGAGATCGCCGACGCGATGGCGACCGCGGACGGCAACACCGCCTCGATCTCCCGCGCCGTCGCCGAACAGGGGCAGGCGACCGCCGAGATCACCCGCGGCGCCCGTCTCGCCGCCGATTCGTCCGGAGAGGTCGCCCAATCGGTCGGCGGCGTCGAGAACTCCGCCGACGAGACCAAGACCGCCGCCGAACGGGTCCGCGCCGCCTCCGCCGAACTCGACGATCAGGCCCGGCGCCTGCGCGCCGAAGTGGACCGCTTCATGGCCGACATCGCCGCCTGACGGGCACCGCGCCGAACCGGCACCGCCGAGGCCGCCGACACCGCGTCGGCGGCCTCGCCCTTTCCGGGAGACCCGACGCCCGAGGCGATGGATGCCAGCCCGCTTTCCGGCCCTGATCGGCTGCTTTTCACGCCTCGGGCGGCGATCGGCCGTCGGGCCGAGGGCCGGCACCGAGGCACCTCTCGAAAACGGCGGAATCCGTGAATTTCCCGAAGACGAAGAGCCGCATGCGGAATTGGCCCGCTCTTTGCTGCTCCCATGGGACACCGCGCTCGGTTGCCCCGGTCATGCGTTCATCCCGCATGGCGGCGCCGGACGAGGCGAAACGAAGTGCCATGGGGGAGGCTCGAGATGAGTGCCGGGCAGGAAACGTTCTACGAGGTGATCCGCCGTCAGGGGATCACGCGCCGCAGCTTCACCAAGTTCTGTTCACTGACGGCGGCGAGCCTCGGGCTCGGCTCGACGGCGGCGTCGCAGATGGCGCACGCGCTG
>JAOTSD010000032.1 GCA_030247555.1 Siculibacillus sp.
CCCTCTCGACTACATCCGCGACGGTGCGGCGATCTACGAGCGCTCCTTCCGCATCATCCGCGCGGAGGCCGATCTCGCTCGCTTCACGACGCCGGTCGAGGAGCGCACAGCGGTGCGCATCATCCACGCCTGCGGCATGGTCGAGGTCGCCGCCGACATCGCCTTCGCGCCCGGCGCCTGCGCGGCGGCGGAGGCCGCACTCGCGGCCGGCGCGTCGATCCTCTGCGACGCCGAGATGGTGGCGCGCGGCGTCACCCGCTCGCGGCTCCCGGCGGGAAACGAGGTGATCTGCACGCTGCAGGATCCGCGTGTACCCGACCTCGCCGCGAAGCTCGGCAACACCCGCTCGGCCGCGGCGATGGAGCTGTGGCGGCCGCATCTGAAGGGCGCTGTGGTGGCGATCGGCAATGCGCCGACCTCACTCTTCCGGTTGCTCGAGATGTTCGACGAGGGCTGCGACCTGCCGGCGGCGGTGATCGGCATGCCGGTCGGCTTCGTCGGCGCGGCCGAATCGAAGGAGGCGCTCGTCGCCGACGGCCGGGTGCCCTGGCTGGTGGTGCGTGGCCGCAAGGGCGGCTCGGCGATGACGGCGGCCGCGATCAACGCGCTCGCCAGCGCGAAGGAATGACGCCGATGAGCAAGGGAACCTTCCACGGCGTCGGTCTCGGCCCGGGCGATCCGGAACTCCTCACCATCAAGGCGGTGCGGCTGATCGAGGATTGCGGGGCGCTCGCCTGGTTCGCCAAGGCGGGGCGGCGGGGCAACGCCCGCACCATCGTCGATCGCTGGGTGCCGGCGGGCAAAGCGGAGCTGCCGCTCTTCTACCCGATGACGACCGAAGCGCATTTCGGCGAGGACGTCTATGTCGAAGCGCTGCGCGCCTTTTACGAGGAGAGCGTCACCCGCATCGCCGAGGTGCTGGATCAGGGCCGCGACGTGGTGCTCGCCTGCGAGGGCGACCCGATGTTCTACGGTTCGTACATGCATCTCCACATCCGCCTTCAGGACCGCTATCCGACGCGGATCACGCCCGGCGTCACCGGCATGGCCGGCTGCTGGGCCGCCGCCGGACTGCCGATGACCTGGGGCGACGACGTGCTCACGGTCATCCCCGGTACCCTCGACGAGGCGGCGCTCGTCGAGAAGCTGTCGGCGACCGACGCGGCGGTGATCATGAAGCTCGGCTCGAATTTCGTGAAGGTCCGCCGCGCCATCGAGCGCGCCGGGCTCCTCGCCCGCGCCACCTACGTGGAGCGCGGCACCATGGCGGGCGAGCGCGTCGTCCCGCTCGCGGAAGTCTCCGACTGCGGCGCTCCTTATTTCTCGCTGATCCTCGTGCCCGGCGAAGGGCGACGGCCATGAGCGCCGCGGGCGGCCATCTCAGGGTGATCGGCACCGGGCCGGGCCCGGATCACTGGATGACCTCGGAGACGGCGGCCATCCTCGCCGAGGCGACCGATCTCGTCGGCTACCATCCCTACGTCGCGCGGTGTCCGGAACGTCCGGGGCAGGTTCGCCACGCCTCCGACAACCGCGTCGAGATCGAACGCGCCGCCCACGCGCTCGCGCTGGCGGCGGCGGGGCGGAAGGTGGCCGTGGTCTCCGGGGGCGATCCCGGTGTCTTCGCCATGGCGGCGGCGGTGATGGAGGCGATCGACCGCGGACCCGCCGAATGGCGCAGACTCGACCTCACCGTCCACCCCGGCGTCTCCGCGATGCAGGCCGCCGCCGCCCGCCTCGGCGCGCCGCTCGGCGCCGATTTCTGCGCGATCTCGCTCTCCGACAACCTGAAGCCCTGGGAGACCGTCGCCCGCCGCCTGGAGGCGGCGGCCGAGGTCGACTTCGTCGTCGCCCTCTACAACCCCGCCTCGAAGGCGCGGCCGAACCGGATCTTCGAGGCCTTCGACCTCCTGCGGCGGGTCAAGGCGGGCGAGACGTTGGTGATCTTCGCCCGCGCCGTCGGCCGTCCGGACGAGCGTATCGTGGTGACGACGCTCGCCGAGGCCGATCCGGCCCTCGTCGACATGGCGACCTGCGTCATCATCGGCAATTCGGCGACCCGGCGGATCGAGCGCGGCGAGGGGCGCGAGCCGTGGGTCTACTCGCCGCGTTCGGTCGAGGCGGACTGATACCGGGGTCCGAAGGTGCCGACGCACCCGGCCTCCGAAGACTCGCGAATTTCTCATCCGCATCAGAGGCATGAGAAATTCGCACGAGGAATACCGCCGGTCATTCTCAATGCCCGATTGTATGACGCGCCGCCGCGGTCGGTCGCCCGTGCCGGACGCCTCGGGAAGAGCCCTCTGTGGTGGAGGACCACATTGCCGGGAGTGGCGACCGGTGGGATCCTGTCCCCCTCGAACCGAGGTAGGACGGCCATGGCCAAACGCTCCACCCTGCTGATCGCTTCGCTTCTCGCCCTCGCTCTGCCCTTCGCCGTCCCGGCCGCGGCGGGCGAGCTCGTCACCCAAGCGGAGAAGGCCGAGAAGGCGCTCGCCGCCGGCAAGGCGCCGGAAGCGGTCGACGCGCTCGAGGCGGCACTGGACGCGGTGTGGAAGGCGACGCCCCTCACCTTCCGCAAGGCGCTCTTCGTCGCCGAGCCGCCGACCGGCTTCGGCGCCTACGTGCCGCGGGGGACCTCGGTCTTCGGCCCCGGCGAAGCGCTGCGCGTCTATGCCGAGCCGATCGGCTTCGCCTGGAAGGCCGAGGGCGGGATCTGGGCCTGCGATCTGATCATCGACATGGCGCTGCGCGATCACACCGGCGCGGTCGTCTTCGAGAAGCGCGACATGGGCCGCATGAACCTGAAGAGCCACGCCCGCAACCACGAATTCATGATGAAGCTCGACCTCAATCTGCGCGGCCTGCCGGTCGGCAGTTACACGCTCGACGGCATCATGCGCGACGAGGTCTCCCAGAAATGGGGCAAGTTCTCGCTGCCGTTCGAGGTGAAGGGGTGAGCGACGAAGGAGCGGGAGCTTCCGAACGACGCCGCGCCGAAACGCGAAACGGCGGCCCGAGGGCCGCCGTCCGTGTCCGGTGAGCGTCGGCGGGCCGATCAGCCCTTGAGGATCGACAGGCCGGCGTAGCGGGCGGCGTCGCCGAGCTGCTCCTCGATGCGCAGCAGCTGGTTGTACTTGGCGAGCCGGTCGGAGCGGGCGAGCGAGCCGGTCTTGATCTGACCGCAGTTGGTGGCGACCGCCAGATCGGCGATGGTCGAATCCTCGGTCTCGCCGGAGCGGTGCGACATCACCGCGCTGTAGCGCGCCTTGTGGGCCATCTCGACCGCCTCGAGCGTCTCGGTCAGCGAGCCGATCTGATTGACCTTGACCAGGATCGAGTTGGCCGTGCCCTTCTTGATGCCGTCCGACAGGCGGGCGGTGTTGGTGACGAAGAGATCGTCGCCGACCAACTGGCAGTTCGCGCCGATCAGGTCGGTGACGAGCTTCCAACCCTCCCAGTCGTCCTCGGCCATGCCGTCCTCGATCGAGATGATCGGATAGGCGCCGGCGAGCTTGGCGAGATACTTGGCCTGGGCCTTCGGATCACGCGTCTTCTTCTCGCCCTCGTAGACGTACTTGCCGTCCTTGAAGAATTCGGTCGCGGCACAATCGAGCGCCAGGAACACGTCCTCGCCGGGCCGATAGCCGGCCTTCTCGATCGAGGCCATGACGAAGTCGAGCGCCGCTTCGGCCGACTTCAGGTTCGGCGCGAAGCCGCCCTCGTCACCGACGTTGGTGTTGTGGCCGGCCTTCTTCAACTCGCCCTTCAGCGTGTGGAAGATCTCGGCGCCGGCGCGCAGGCCCTCGGAGAAGGTCGGCAGGCCGGCCGGCATGATCATGAATTCCTGGAAGTCGATCGGATTGTCGGCGTGGACGCCGCCGTTGATGATGTTCATCATCGGAACCGGCAGAACGCGGGCGTTGGGGCCGCCGACGTAGCGAAAGAGCGGCAGGCCGGCGGCGGCGGCGGCGGCCTTGGCGACGGCGAGCGACACGCCGAGGATGGCGTTGGCGCCGAGGCGGGCCTTGTTGGGGGTGCCGTCGAGAGCGATCATGGTGTGGTCGATGAGCACCTGATCCTCGGCGTCGAAGCCGCCGATGGCGTCCCAGATCTCGCCGTTGACGGCGTCGACCGCCTTGGTCACGCCCTTGCCGAGATAGACCTTCTTGTCGCCGTCGCGCAGTTCGACCGCCTCGTGGGCGCCGGTCGAGGCACCCGAGGGAACGGCGGCGCGGCCGAAGGAGCCGTCCTCCAGCACGACGTCGACTTCGACCGTGGGATTGCCACGGCTGTCGAGGATCTGGCGGCCGACGATGTCTACGATGGCGGTCATGGAACTCTCCTGGAGGCGACCCGCTGGGATGGCGGATCGAGGGACGAGGTGGGCCGCGTGCCGCGCGGACCAGCGAGACTGGAGGACCGTCGTCTCCCCGCACGAACGGCGAAGCGGCGTTCCGCTCGGATTTCGTCGCTGTCATAGCCGAGCCGTGTGACGCTTTCCACCCCGGCATTCGCCGGATGGTCGGCGGCGCGGGCGACCGTCGGGGACCGAGCCCGCCGGCCATTCGCGTCGACCGTCGAATTCGCGCTCACGGCAGGCGCCGCACTCCTCCCGAGCACACGCCGAGGAGATCGACCGTCCCGGGCGGGCAATTTCCTCCACCGCCGCCGGTCGCGGGCTGCCGCGCCGAGGGGGCGCGCGCCGCCGGATCGCGCAGGCCGGCACTCCAACCGAAAGGTCCGGGAGCCCAGTCACAGCCGTAGGTTCCCTGCATGGTGCGCCCGTCCGGCGACAGCGTGCCGCGGTAGCGACAGGTCCCTTTCGCCTGAAGGCGAAGAATGGAGACCTGCCGGTCGCGCACCGAAACCCTCAGTTCCGCTACGTCGCGGTGGCCGTTCGGGTGGACCCACAGGGCATCGAAGGCATCGCTGCCCGGTCGCCGCGTCCACGTTCCACGCCAACCGAGCTCCGTCTCGTCCCACGACGATCCCAGTTGGGCGGCGACCCCGCCGCCTCCGGCCTGCGGCGGCCGCATCGGGACCGCCGGGGTCACGGGCGGCGCAAGGGGTGGTCTCCTGCCGCCGCCCGGCAGGACGGCGCCGCGCGGCACGCCGCATTGCGGTCCCTGGGAAGTCTGGACGCAGATCAAGCCGTCACCGCAGATCGCGCCGGCACAACAGGTCGCCGGCGGGATGGCACACATCGGGCCGCGCCCACAATTGACGCAGACCATCCCCGGACCGCACCCTCCCGGAGCGCACAGCGATGCGGCGGGCGTCGCCATCGACGCGAGGAGCACGATGGCGAGCGGGAAGACACGGGACGGGCCTGCGACGATCGAAGCCGAACGAGCGCTCATGTGTCTTCGCTCACCGCGGCCTCGTCCGCACTGCTCTCCCCATCCAGGAACGGGCCGGTATCCTGCTCAACGAACGCGGCCTCACGGAGCTTCTTCTTCACCGCTTTCTCGAACGCACTCATATCCTCGTCCGTCTTCAGTATGAAGCTCAACGACCTCTCGCCGTCGACAGGCTGGACCTTCGACGGCGCGCTGAGTACTTCCCGCCAATAGACTAGATCGCCGTCAAACCGCCCTTTCTGCCAAACGTAAGCGTGGTTGATACGCACGCCGGCGAAGAGGCGGCGTTCCCCCTTGATCCGGAAAGCGATGTCTCGCGACCCCAACCTCTTCTCGCCATCGTCGTGGTTCTTCTCGAAGAACGCTCGCACATCGGCGTTCTTCACACCGGACATTAGGTCCGCCCAAGAGGTGTTCCTCCGGTTCTCCGCCGATGGGGTATCCTTTCGAACGCGCGCCGCAGTGTCGACGATGCCAGACGGTGGGAAGATGCGGACACAAGAGATGTACTCGGCCGAATTGTCCTCAACATACTCGATGCGGTAACACCGGATACCGACACCGTACCTTTCAGAGAGCCACTCCGCCGTCTTCAACAGTGCAAAATCGAAAGCTTCGGCGACCAGAATAACTCGTTGGCCTCTGTTGAGGTCATCCAGCTCGGTCTTAGACGTTCTTAAATGATCGCGGATCGCATCCGTTGAGGCACCCCGTGGTTCCCCGGTGAATTGAGAGCGGGTCGCGATGAATTCGTCTACACTCCAATCGGCGAGCATCGCAACGTAACTTAGCGCCTGCAAAAGTTGCAATTTATTGTCGGAACGCTTCAGTTCGATCACGACCGCGCGGCCTACTTCGTCAACCGCTAGAAGATCGATGCGGTCGCCGACATGGTGCGATGGACACACCTCCTGCCCTATCAAGACCAGACGTTCTCCCATCTCTTCAAAGAACGGATCGGGATTCCGAACGATCATGTCCTGAATATCACGGCGTTCAAGGATGTTCGCCTTATACAGCGACTTAACCGACAGGCGTTCCAGGTTCCTTCCGGTGCGGTCGAATTTGAGCATCGCTCTACCACCTCCCGTAACCGAAGCGAAACCATAAGCTTCTGATCTCAGTATGGACTATCGCTATGCGCCACGCCACGGGTGTCGCTCACACCAACTGCACCTGCACCACGCCCGGAACGGTCTTCAGCGCTCCGGCGATCTGCGGCGAGACGCGGTACTTGCCGGCGAGCTTGACCTCGACCTCCTGCTTGCCCTCGGCGAGCATCAGGATCAGCGACACCTCGCCCTCGCCGCGTTCGCCGAGATGGCGGGCGAGGCTCTCGACCGGACCGGAATCGCGCAGGAAGACCCGCAGGTTCTGCTGTTCGCGCGCGGCGAGGAGATCGAGCGGTTCGACCTTCTCGATGCGGACCGAGACGCCCTCGGCGCGCTCCTCGGCCGAGGCGTAGACGATCACCGACTGGCCGGCGTCGAGCAGGTCGCGGTACTGCGAAAGCCCTTCGGAGAAGATCACCGCCTCGTAGGACCCGGTCGGATCGGAGATGCGGACGATACCCATCTTGTTGCCGGTCTTGGTCTTGCGCTCCTGGCGCGAGGTGACGGTGCCGGCGAGGCGGCCGAAGCTGGCGCCGTGCTTCACCGCCGACTCGAACTCGCGCCACATCTGCACCCGCATCTTCTCCAGCACCACCCGGTACTCGTCGAGCGGGTGGGCGGAGAGATAGAAGCCGATCGCGGCGTGCTCGCGTTGCAACCGTTCGGCCGGCATCCAGCCGGCGACCTGCGGCAGGCGGATCGGCTCGGCCATCGGTCCGCCGCCGAAGAGCGCGCCCTGGCCCGCATCGGCGTCGTCGCGGGCCCGATTGGCCGCGGCCATGACGACGTCGAGCCCCTCGGTGAGGCGGGCGCGGTCGGGTTCCATCTCGTCGAAGGCGCCGGCGGCGACGAGGCTCTCGAGCGTCCGCCGGTTGATCTGCTTCGGGTCGATGCGGGCGACGAAGTCGCCGAGGTCTCGGAATGGTCGGCCGCCGCGCACCGCGACGATGTGTTCGACCGCTTGGGCGCCGACACCTTTCACCGCGGCGAGCGAATAGAGGATGGCGCCGTCGGCGACGTCGAAGAACTCGCGCGAGCGGTTGATCGAGGGCGGCTCGACCCGGATGCCGAGACGGATCGCCTCGCGGCGGAAATCGGCGAGCTTGTCGGTGTTCGACATGTCGAGGGTCATGGTCGCGGCGAGGAACTCGACGGGAAAGTTCGCCTTCATCCAAGCGGTGTGATAGGCGACCAGTGCGTAGGCCGCGGCGTGGGACTTGTTGAAGCCGTAGTCGGCGAACTTGGCGAGCAGGTCGAAGATCGTGTTCGCGTGGTCCTTCGTCAGTCCCTGCTTCAGCGCGCCGTCGACGAAGCGCACCCGCTGGGTGTCCATCTCGGACTTGATCTTCTTGCCCATGGCACGGCGCAGCAGGTCGGCCTCGCCGAGCGAATAGCCCGAGAGGATCTGGGCGATCTGCATCACCTGTTCCTGGTAGACGATGATGCCGAAGGTCTCCTTCAGCACCGGCTCCAGCAGCGGATGCATGTAGTCGGGCCGCTCGAGCCCCTGCTTGCGGGCGCCGTAGACCGGGATGTTGGCCATCGGACCGGGGCGGTAGAGCGCCACGAGGGCGATGATGTCCTCGAAGCGGTCGGGCTTGATGTCGGCGATCGCCTTCCTCATGCCCGTCGATTCCAGCTGGAACACGCCGACCGTCTCGCCCTTGGCCAGCAGCGCATAGGTCGGCGGGTCGTCGAGCGGCAGCTTGGCGAGGTCGACGTCGACGCCGCGCCGGGCGATCAGCTTCACGCCGGTCGACAGCACGGTCAGCGTCTTCAGGCCGAGGAAATCGAACTTCACCAGGCCGGCGCTCTCCACCCATTTCATGTTGAACTGGGTGACCGGCATGTCGGAGCGCGGATCGCGGTAGAGCGGCACCAGCCGATCGAGCGGGCGGTCGCCGATGACGACGCCGGCGGCATGCGTCGAGGCGTGGCGATAGAGCCCCTCGAGCTTCATGGCGATGTCGATGAGCTTGTCGACGATCGGCTCCTCGACCCGGGCCTCCTGCAGCTTGGGTTCGCCCTCCACCGCCTGCTTCAGCGTCACCGGATTGGCCGGATTCTGCGGCACCAGCTTGCACAGGCGATCGACCTGGCCGTAGGGCATCTGCAGCACGCGGCCGACGTCGCGCAGCACGGCGCGGGCCTGCAACGTGCCGAAGGTGATGATCTGGGCGACCTGATCGCGGCCGTACTTCTCCTGGACGTAGCGGATCACCTCTTCGCGGCGGTCCTGGCAGAAGTCGATGTCGAAGTCGGGCATCGAAACCCGTTCCGGATTGAGGAAGCGTTCGAAGAGCAGCGCGAAGCGCAACGGATCGAGGTCGGTGATGGTCAACGACCAGGCGACCAGCGATCCGGCGCCCGAGCCGCGCCCGGGGCCGACCGGGATGTCGTGCTCCTTGGCCCACTTGATGAAGTCCGAGACGATCAGGAAGTAGCCGGGGAACTTCATCTTCTCGATGATGCCGAGCTCGAACTCGAGCCGGTCGCGATAGTCCTCGAGGCTGCGGCCCGGCGCCGGGCCGTGGATCGCGAGGCGGCGTTCGAGGCCGGCCGCCGCCTGGGCGCGCATCTCGGCCGCCTCCGCTGCCTCGGCGTCGGCGCCGGTTCCGGTGAAGCGTGGCAGCAACGGCTTGCGCTTCAGCGGCCGGTGGGCGCAGCGCCGGGCGATCTCGACGGTGGAGGCGAGCGCCTCCGGCAGGTCGGCGAAGAGCGCCACCATCTCGGCCCGGGTCTTGAAGCAGTGCTCGGGCGTGAGGCGGCGACGATCCTCCTCGATCAGCACCTTGCCCTCGGCGATGGCGACGAGCGCGTCGTGGGCCTCATAGTCGTCGCGCGTCGGGAAGAAGGGCTCATTGACGGCGACGAGAGGCAGTCCGAGGTCGTAGGCGAGATCGACCAGCCCGGCCTCGGCCACCTTCTCCTCGTCGAGGCCGTGGCGCTGGATCTCGACGTAGAGGTGGTCGGCGAAGATCCCGGCGAGACGCTCGATGCGGCGACGGGCGAGATCGGTTCGTCCGCCGACCAGCGCCCGGTCGATCGGTCCACCCGGTCCACCGGTCAGCACGATCAAACCCTCGGCGAACTCGGTGAGGTCGTCGACGCGGACGTGCGGCGCTTCCGATCCCTCGGTCGCGAGAAAGGAACGGGAATCGAGGCGGACGAGATTGCTCCAGCCGGTCTCGGTCGCGGCGATGAAGACGAGCGAGGGATGCTTCTCGAGATGCGAGGCACGGCGGCCGGGCTCGCCGGCATGGTCGGCGAAATCGACGGCGATCTGACAGCCGACGATCGGCTGGATGCCCTTGTCGAAGGCCTTCTCGGAGAATTCGAGCGCCCCGAAGAGATTGCCGGTGTCGGCGAGGCCGAGCGCCGGCTGGCCGTCGGCCTTGGCCAGTTCGAGCAGGCGGCCGAGCGGCAGCGCCCCCTCGAGCAGCGAATAGGCGGAGTGGACGCGCAGGTGGACGAAGCCGACGCCGACCTTCTCTCCGTCGCTCGAGACGCTCGCCTCGCTCATGTCGACCGTCCCCTCTCTCCCGCGACCCGCCGATCGTCCGCTCTCTGCCGCACCACCCCTCGCGACGGCGGCGCGGAGCGGCCCCGGGTACCAACCTCAGGGAACCCGGCGCGGGGCCCGCAGCGGATCGGCGGGCGACGCGAGTCGCACCCCGCCTCGTCGGGTTCGCCAGTTTCGCCCTCGCGCCGGCGGCGTCAACGCGGCGCGGCGCCGAATTCCCCGTCGTCCCCACGTTCCCCGGTGCGCAGCCGCCGAGCCACGAGCGGCGAACGCCGCCCGCCGCGACGCCGCGTGCCGGAGGGAAGCCGACGCCCGGATCTCGGCGTCCGATGATCGCGGATCGAGAGATCGACGAACCCGGGATCGAAGCCCCCTGAGCCAGACCGCCGATCCGTCGGGCCGGCCTCACCGGGCGCGGCACCTCCCGTGTCGACGTGATATTCCTGCTTTGTTCTCAGAAGCGGGCGGCCGCGACGATCAGGTCGCTCCACATGGTGACCATCGCCACGAAGGACAGCAGCGCTCCGAACGACGCGAACTCACGAACGAAACCGCGAACCAGATGAGCCATCGGACCCTCCTTCGGTGGTTCATCCACCCGATATCCACATCATGTTCGCTTTTTGTTCTTGTGTCAAGCGGCGATCCGTCGTAGCCGGGGCGGCGCCTTCCGCGAGCGGAATCGGAGGAGGTGAATCGGGTGAGCGGTCCGCGGTCGCGGCTTTTCTTCACGAGGGAAGTCGGAACCCTCGAGGTGGACGGGGACGCCGAGTAGTGGCGAGCGGGGGCGAAGCTTTGGATCCGCTCGCCCTTCGATCGTCCCTTACGCGTCGTGGCACCGGACGAGAGGGGAGAGCGAGGCCCCTGCGCGTCGCACGCGTCGGCCCCCCCTCACCGTTCACCCCGGTGGCGCGATCGGGCATCCGCTTCCGTCGCGCGGCTCGCCGGGTCGCAGCGGCGGGGCGTCACCCGATCGGACCGGCCCGCGGGGAACTCCTGCGGTTCGTTCAGGCGGCGATGTCGTCGTCGAAGTCGGACGCGTCGGAGGCGGAGCGGCGGCGGCTCAGCATACCCTCGGCGAGGTCGACGAAGAGTTTTCCGGGCAGTGCCGGGGCGAAGACGTAGCCCTGGGCGGAGGTGACGCCCTTCTCGCGCAGGCGCTCGAGCTGTTCCTGGTTCTCGACGCCCTCGGCGACGACGCCCATGCCGAGCGAGTTGGCCAGTTCGACGAGCACGTCGACGATGGTGGAGGCGCCGAGGTCGGAGCCCATCGCGTCGATGAACATCTTGTCGATCTTCACGATGTCGATGCCGAGTTGCTGGATGTAGGCGAGGCCGCCATGGCCGGTGCCGGTGTCGTCGAGCGCCACCCGGCAGCCGAGTGCGTGCAGTTCGGCGATGATCTTGCGGGCCTGGACGATGTCGCGCAGCGGATAGCGTTCGGTCACCTCGAAGACCAATTGGTCGAAGGCGATCGAGGTTCCTTCGAAGATCGTCACAACGTCCTCGACGATCCGGCGATCGTCGAAATGGCCGGCGAAGAGATTGATCGACAGCTTCAACCCCGGATGACGCGCGTAGAGAACGCCGAGTTGGGCGACCGACTTGCGCATCAGCAGGCGCGTCATCTCGAAGACGTGGCCGGAGGTCTCGCAATAGGACATGAAGGCGCCGGGCGAGACGGTGGTGCCATCGGGCCGGATCCAGCGCACCAGCATCTCGCAGCCTTCGATACGGCCGGTGTCGATGTTCATGACCGGCTGGAAATAGGGTACGAACTCCTCGCGCCGCAGCGCCACCGAGATCTCGTCGTCGACCTCCGAGGTCGGCTTCCAATAGACCAGGATGGCGATGCCGATCAGCATGGCGGTCCCGGCGAGCGAGCCGATGGCGAGCGTCGCCTCCAGCGGGCGCACCAGTTCGTAGAAGGCCGAAGCCGGGATCTCGGCGCGGGCGGAGAGCGGAAAGTGGTCGGAGCGCACCTGCTGCACGACCACGTCCTCGCCGCTCGGCCGCACCCCGCCGGAGGTCCACACCTCGGTCTCGCCGATGAGCAGCGTGAGCGCGCGTGCCCCGCGCAGATACTCGGCGCCGGCATCGAGACCGACGGCTGTGGCGGCGAGTTCGGCGACGAGATGGGTACCGGCGGCGGTGCGCCAGGCGACGAGCACGGTTCCGACCGCGATGTCGGGGATGCGCTCCGGATCGAGCAGGGTCAGCGTCACCTGCCGGGCCTCGGAGACGTCGAAGAGAACGGCGCCGCGGCGCCTGGCGGTCGGCGGATCGAAACACATGGCGTAGCCGGCGGCGTCGACCACGCCCATGCGGCGGACGAAGCGCGATCGCGCCGCCATGTCGCCGAGACGAGCGAGGCGGTCCGCGGTGCAGTCGCCGATGCCGGCACGGTCGGCCTCGCGCAATGCGGTGACCGCTTCGGCGACGGCGTTCTCGGCGCGGCGCAGCTCCTGCTCGGCGATCGACAGAAGTTCGACGCGCCCGATCTTGTCGGCATGGACGCGCAGCACCGCGCGCCCCACCAGGTAGGGCGCCAAGCCGATCAATGCGACCACGAGGATCGCGACGAAGAGGTTGCGGCTGCGGTTGCGCAAGGCGGGCCCGAATCCGGAGGTGACCTCCATGAGTTTCGACCCGACGTGGTAAACACCGTCTGAAGAAGGGCGATTCCGCCACCGATCGGCGGTTCGCCGTCCCGCGACCTCCGGGGCGGCCCGCCGCAGGGAAGGAGTGACCATGACCCCCCGGCGTCACGTCCGCGCCCCTCGGCGCCCGCCCCCGCGCTTCGCGCTCCTCGCGGCCGTCGGTCTGATGGCGACCGGCCTCCTCGCCTCCTCGGCGGCGGCCGAAACACCGGCGGAGCGAGCGATCGACGCCTGGGCCACGACGATCCGTGCCTCGGGCGCGACGATCGACTGGCGGACGGCGGCCGCGGAGGGAGACCGGATCGATCTCACCGAGGTGACGATCGCCTTCCCTTCGGCGTCCGGCGAACCGGCGCGGCTGCGGGCGCCGAGCCTCACCCTCGTCGCGCCGTCCGAGCGCGGCGGCGACGGCTTCGCCTTCACCCGGCTCGCCGCCCCCCGCATCGAGGTCTCCGGCGTGCGCGACGGCGAACCGACGGTCATCGAATTCGCCGATGTCGAGATCGGCGACGCGGTCGTGCCGAAGCCGAAGTTTCCGCCGTTCGACCCGACGCGTCCCTTCTCGTCGTCCTGGGCGGCGACCGCCGCCCTCGATGTGATCACTCTCGGCCGCGCCACGATCGGACGGGCGACGCTGCGCGCCGCCCACCCCGATGGCGGCGAACGCACGGACTTCTCGGTCGAGGACTTCGTGCTCGCCGGCCTCGGCGGCGGCCGCCTCGAGCGGCTGGGGTTCGGCCGATCGGTCGTCGATGTGCGGGCGTCGGACGGGCGGGCAAGGTTGGCCGTCGCCGACGCCGAGATCCTCGGGCTCGACACGACGCCGTGGCGACGCTTCTTCGCCGAACGCGTCGGCTCGACCGCGGGCGGAGGCACCTGGGAGCCGACGCTGCGATCGGCGCGTTTCGGCCGGGTCTCGCTCACCGCGGGCGACGTGTCGCTGTCGATCGCGGCGCTGCGCTTCGCCGAGCGGTCGGTCAGGACCGACGGCCCGGCGATCGGCGCCATCGCCGATCGCCTCATCGAACGCGGCGAGGCGATATCCGACGTGGACAAGATCCGCCTCGGCCTCGAGATGTTCCTCGCGACCCGCAACGCCGGCTGGTCGCTCGAAGGGCTGAGCTTCGCCGGCCCGGGCGACGACCGCGTCGAAGTGGCGCGGATCGCGGTCGGCGCCTTCTCCGGCGAAGGGTTCGCCGAGATGACGATCAAGGGGATCGCCTTCGCCGTTCGCAAAGCGAGCCTGCGCCTCGACCGGCTCGCCCTCGCCGATCTGCGCCTGCCGGACGGCGACGACCTGCGCCGAGCCGTCCAGGCTGCGGCCCACGGCGCCGAGGTCGACCCGTCCTCGGTGATCCCGACCTTCGGCCATTTCTCGATCCGCGGTCTCGAGATCGCCGAGCCGGGCGTGCCGGCGATCCGGCTCGGAGCGCTCTCCCTCGATCTCGGCCGCCACATCCGAGCGGTCCCCACGGAGGTGGCGGCACGGATCGAACATTTCGTCGTGCCGGCGGGACTCTCGGACGCCGAGGGACGGAAGGTGCTCGCCGATCTCGGCTATGAGCGGATCGACGTCTCGGCCGCGGCGAAGCTCGCCTGGGACGAGGCGAAACGCGAGATCGCGGTGGAAAAGACCGAACTCGAGATCGCCGATGTCGGAAAACTCGAAGTCGTCGGCCGCCTCGTCGGTGTGCCGGCGTCTCTGTTCCACCGCCCGGAGACGGCGGCGGAGGTGATCGGCGGCATCGCGCTCGCGGAAGCGCGGGCCACCTACACCGACGCCTCCTTCGTCGGACGATTGTTGCGGATGATCACCCGCGGCGAGAAGACCATGCCGGAAAAGATGAAACGCCGGATCGCCCGGGAGGTGGAAGCGCTCCACGTCGGCATCGCCGATCCGGCGCGGCGGCGGCGGATGGTCGAGGAAACGCGGCGTTTCCTGACCGCGCCGAAATCGATCACAGCGACGGCGCGGCCACACCGGCCGGTGCCGCTGGCCGAGCTCGCCGCCGATGGCGACGACCCGGCGAAACTCATCGAACGACTGGACGTGACGTTGCGTGCCGAGCGATGATCGTGGCGACCGCCACGACTTCGCCGCGAGAGCCTGCGAGGCGTGGCCCCGATGTGAACACACTCGCCCGATCACAGAGAGGAAGGCGTCGATGTCGAATTCGATCCGTAAGCGCGGCTTCGCAGCCGTATCACTCGCCGTCCTCATCGCGGTGGCGGTGCCCGTGACGCCGGCCGCGGCGCAACAGACGCGCGACAAGGTGCTGTCGATCATCGCGGAAGCCTCGAAGGCCTCCGGCGCCAAGGACGTGAAATGGGAATCGGTGAGTGGTGGCGACGCCGCCTTCACCGTCACCAATTCCGAGACGACCTTCGAGGAGGACGGCAAGGCCGCCTCCCTCACCGCCGCCGCCGTCACCTACACCGGCGCCAAGCCGACCGCGGACGGCGGCTTCTCGGCCGATTCGATCACGGCGACCGATGTCGAATTCGAAGGTGACGACGTCTCCATCTCGGCCGCCTCGCTGAAGATCACCAACTACGTCGGTCAGTCGCCGGAGAAGATCCGCGCCAAGACCACCACGGGCGAGCGCTTCGACCGGATCGAGGCCGCCGGCCTCGAGGTCACCGACGAGAACGACAAGACCGTCCCGATCGCCTCGATCTCGCTGACCACCTCCGACTTCGTCGCCGGCGTGCCGCGCAAGGTCGGCTTCGAGATGAAGAGCCTGGTGGTGCCGATCGATCCGGCCGACGAGCAGGTGAAGGACCTCGCCGAACTCGGCTATTCCAAGCTCTCCCTCGACGCCTCCTTCGGCGGGGCCTGGGACGACAAGGCCGGCCGCGTCACCATCGACCAGTTGTCGATCTCCGGCGCCGAAGCGGGCGGGCTGAAGCTCTCCTTCGTGCTCGGCGGCATCACCCCCGAAGTGGTCGACGCGCTGAAGAAGGCCGAGAAGGATCAGGCCAAGCAACTGGAGATCCTGCAAGGTGTGACGGTCGAGCGCATGTCGCTGCGCTACGAGGACGCCTCGCTCACCAAGCGGGTGATCGCGGCGCAGGCCAAGAAGCAGGGCATCCCCGAGCAGGCCTTCGTCCAGCAGCTCGGAGCCATCGTCCCGATGATGGTGACCGCGATCGGCAACAAGGACTTCGAGGCCAAGATCTCCGCGGCGGCCTCGGCCTTCCTCAAGGCGCCGAAGTCGATCACCGTGTCGGCCAAGCCGGCCAAGCCGACCCCCGTCGCCGAGATCATGGGTGCGGCGATGATGGCGCCGCAGTCGCTGCCGACCGTGCTCGGCGCCGACGTGAAGGCCAACGACTGACCTCGATGGCGCCGGCGGCGCGGGGGCCCTCCTCCGCCGCCGGCGCCGCGATCCGCGCACGTTCGGGGGTGACGAAGCGTCCTCCCCCGCCCGGTGTTTACCGCGTGTCACAAATCGACTAGGTTCGCGCCGACCCGCGCTTCCTCGCCACGCGCGCCGCACGGCGATCGTGGCGCGGAGACGACTTCGTCGGTCGTGAGAGAAGAAGCCCGAGGCCGAATGAGCGATCCCACGGTTCCCGTCGAGCGAGGGCTGCGCGCCACCGTGCGGATGGCGGCGGGGATCAACATCGGCGAAGTACCGGCTCTCACCAGAGGCGAACGCGTGAAGGCGGCGGGCGCGAACGCGCTGACGGCGCTGCGCCGTCGCTCGGTCGCTTTCCTCCCCGACCTGTCGGAGACCTTCGCGCCGGCCCACGGTCGTACGGTGCTGCGGTACGCCGGCCTCGGCGCGGCCGCCGGTTCTGTGATCGTCACGGTCGCCTTCGCCGCGGTCGCGGCCCACGCCGCCCTGACCGCCGAACCGCCGGCCGACGAGGTCGGGCTGGCGATCCGCGAGATCGCCGACAAGGCCGATCGCCTGCCGTTGCCGCTGCACGTCGCCACGACCGCCGCGACCATCGGCGCCGTCGTGCCGGCCGCCGGAGAGATGCCTCGGCCGACCGGCGGCACCTACGAGACCGCCCCGCTCGCCTTCGCTCCCGCCGGCGGTACCTACCAGACCGCCTCGCTCGCCTTCGCTCCGGCCGGCGGCAGCGCCGGCAACGCCGCGATCGACAGAGTGATCGACGCCCCGCCGATCGGCCGGTCGTTCCCGATCGAGACGACGGTGGAGGACGAGGAGGACGACGAAGCGGTGGTTCCACTGGTGCTGCCGATGCCGCGCGCCCGGCCGAACATCGAGCCGACGCTCCTGCCGGTGCCGGTGCCGGTGCCGCGGCCGCGCCCGGTCGTCCTCGCCTCGCTGACCTCGCCGAATGCCGTCGTCGAGGCGCCGGCTCGTCCGGCGCAGCCCGAGGAGCGGCCTTCGAACGGCCCTCTCGGCTTCTTCTCGAGCCCGACCGACCCGGTGAAGCCGCCGGCCAAGAACAAGATCGACACACCCTTCGGCGTCCCCTACGTGCTGCAGACCGGGTCGGTGGAGACCGCCTGCCTGAAGCCGGAGTTGGTCGACATCCTGCGGCGGATCGAGGGCCACTATCACCAGAAGGTGGTGATCACTTCCGGCTACAGGGACCGCGGTCGCCAGGGCTCGCTGCATCGCCAGTGCGCCGCCGCCGACATCGAGATCCCCGGCGTGACCTCCCAGTCACTGGCGAGCTTCGCGCGCACCATCCCCGGGATCGGCGGCGTCGGCACCTACTGCCACTCGTCGATGATCCACGTCGACATCGGCACGCCGCGCGACTGGCAGTACGGCTGTGGCAGCTATTTCGCGCTGCGCGGCGCACCGGGCTCCTGGGGCAAGGTGCCGGGCGCGCTGGCCAAGGCGCAGGGCACGGGCGCGCCGCGCCGGGTCGCCTCCGACGCCGATGGCGAGGACTGAGCCGCGACCCGCCGAGACGGACGCGCGAGCCTTCCTCCCGGCGCCTCTCGCCACTTTCCCGATCAGACGCCGTCGTGCCGCACCGGGGCTCCCGAACCGATGCCGCGGCGCATCAGCGAGCGCATCCACAGGCCGATGAGCACCAACGCGGCGCCGACCCCCGTCAGCATCTTCGCCGCCGAACTCGGGCCGGCGAGCAGATAGGCGTCCGCGGGGTCGGCGGGGTCGACCACAACCATGGCGCGCGATCCGACCGGGTGGGCATCGTGCAGTTCGCGCGACTTCGCCGAATTCTGCAGGCCGAGGTCGCCCCGCTCGACGCCGGCCGCCAACCGCGTCTCTCCGGCGACCGTGTAGCGGAAGATCACCGCGAAGGCGGCGAACTCGGTGCGTTCGCGCACCTGAACGTGGCCGACCCGAACGCCGCCGCGGCTCGGCGTGTCGTCGCGGAGGATGAGGCGTTCGTCGACGATCTCGGCCTCGACCCGTGGCCAGCGCAACGTCTCGAGCCCGAGCTTCAGGCCCCAGAGGCCGAAGCCGAGCGGCAGGAGGCCGATGACGATCACCGTCCAGGCCATCCCGGTCGAATGGGGAGCGCCGCGCCCGCCCGAGCCTCGCCGCCCCGCCCCGCCCATCCTCGCCATGGTTCGCCTCCCGTCGCCGATCCGCTCCGACGACCGTGCCACCGAGAGATGTGCTTCCACAAGAGCGCGGTGAAGGTGGGCGCGCGGTCGCCACCCCCGCCATGAACGACGAAGGGGCCCGCCGGGGCCCCTCGCGCGGTTCCGGTCGATGCCGTCGCCGTTCAGCTCGGCAGGTTCAGCCGGATGTGCAACTCGCGCAGTTGCTTCGGGGTGGCGGTCGAGGGCGCGCCCATGAGCAGATCCTCGGCGCGCTGGTTCATCGGGAAGAGCGTGATCTCGCGCAGGTTCTCGGCGCCGACCAGCAGCATCACCACCCGGTCGACGCCGGCCGCCATGCCGCCGTGCGGCGGAGCGCCGTATTGGAAGGCGCGGTACATGCCGCCGAAGCGCTCCTCGACGTCGGCCTTGGTGAGTCCGACCAGTTCGAACGCCTTGACCATCGCCTCCGGCGACTGGTTGCGGATCGAGCCCGAGGCGATCTCGAAGCCATTGCAGACCATGTCGTACTGGAAGGCCTTCAGCGACAGCGGATCCTGCGTCATCAGCGCCTCGAGGCCGCCCTGCGGCATCGAGAACGGGTTGTGCGCGAACTCGACCTTCTTCTCCTCCTCGTCCCACTCGTAGAAGGGGAAGTCGACGATCCAGGCGAGCGCGAACTGATCTTCCTGGGTCAGTCCCAGCTCCTTGCCGACGCGGGTGCGGGCGTCGCCGGCGAACTTGACGAACTTCTCCGGGCGCCCGGCGACGAAGAAGCAGGCGTCGCCGACGCCGAGGCCGAGCTGGGCGCGGATCGCTTCCGTCCGCTCCGGGCCGATGTTCTTGGCCAAGGGACCAGCGCCGCCCTCCTCGCCTTCGCGCCAGAAGATGTAGCCGAGCCCCGGCTGGCCCTCCGACTGCGCCCAACCGTTCATGCGGTCGCAGAAGGCGCGGGAGCCGCCGGTCTTGGCGGGAATCGCCCAGATCTCGACCTTGGGGTCGTTGGCGATCATCGAGGCGAAGACCTTGAAGCCGGAGCCGGCGAAATGCTCGGTCACCGCCTGCATCTCGATCGGATTGCGCAGATCCGGCTTGTCGGAGCCGTACTTGCGCATGGCGACGTCGTAGGGGATGCGCGGGAAGACCTGCGTCACCGGCTTGCCTTCGCCGAACTCCTCGAAGATGCCGCGCATCACCGGTTCCATCGTCTCGAAGACGTCGTCCTGGGTGACGAAGCTCATCTCCAGGTCGAGCTGGTAGAACTCGCCGGGCAGACGGTCGGCGCGCGGATCCTCGTCGCGGAAGCACGGGGCGATCTGGAAATAGCGGTCGAAGCCGGCGACCATCAGCAGCTGCTTGTACTGCTGCGGCGCCTGCGGCAGGGCGAAGAACTTGCCGGGATGGATGCGCGAGGGCACCAGGAAGTCGCGCGCGCCTTCCGGCGAGGAGGCGGTCAGGATCGGAGTCGAATATTCGGTGAAGCCGATCGCTTCCATGCGGTTGCGCATCGAGCGGATGATCTTGGTCCGCGTCATGATGTTCTTGTGCAGCGTCTCGCGGCGCAGATCGATGAAGCGGTACTTGAGACGGGTGTCTTCCGGGTAGTCCGGCTCGCCGAACACCGGCAGCGGCAGCTCCTTGGCCACCGAGAGAACCTCGATCTCACGGGCGAAGACCTCGATCTCGCCGGTCGGCAGATTGGCGTTGATCGTCTCCGGCGTGCGCTTCTTCACCTCGCCGTCGATGCGGATCACCCACTCGCCGCGCACCGTCTCCGCCGTCTTGAAGGCGGCGCTGTCGGGATCGCAGACCACCTGGGTCATGCCGTAGTGGTCGCGCAGGTCGATGAACAGGAGGCCGCCGTGATCGCGCACCCGGTGGACCCAGCCGGAGAGCCGGGCGGTCGAACCGGCGTTCGCCGCCGTCAGTTGTCCGCAGGTGTGGGAGCGATAGCGATGCATGATGGCGTCTCTTTCCGAGATGTTCCGACGTGTGGCGCGCTGCGGAGACGCGGCCTTCGGCCCGAGGCGAATCCGATCGCGCGATCGAACCCGGGAGGGTCCGAAAGTCGGCGGCAAAAGCGCACGCCGCCCCGGTCTTGTCAAGCTTTCGCGCCGGCGGGCGAGGATGGGCGGGACGCCCTTCCCGCCCTCGGCCTCAACGGCGGCGCAGGAAGCGCGCGACGGCGGTTCCCGCGGCGTCGAGGAGGTCGAGGCGGTCCGCCTCCAGACGCCAGGAGGCGGCGCGGAAGAGGGCCTGATGGAAGCGGCTCTCCTGGTTCATCTCCGGCGCCGGGCAGGCCATGCGCGTCGACTGCATCATACCGAACCTGATCGCCGCCTCCTCGACCGAGGCGGTACCGCCGTACCGGTTGCAGCCGCCGCTCCCCGAGACGCGGCCTTCGACATCGAGATCGAGGGTGGTCTCGACGCCGCGCGCCACCGGCTGCCCGCCGATCTCGGTGGCGATCCAGCGCCCAGCCGGCGAAGCCGCCGACACCGCTCCGGTGAGAGCGAGAAGCAGGGCCACCGCCATCGTCGCACGCGTCAACATCTCTGGACCTCTCCACCCGATCGGCCGGCGATTCCGGCCGGACGAGGATAGGGAGAACGGCGATGCGGCGAAAGCGTGTCGGTGGCGCCATCTCCCGACCGGGGAATGGCCGCCTGCCCGGGCCTCTCGCCTCGGACCGGCCCGCGCGGGGGCACCGATCTCGCGGTCGACCGGCAGCCGGCGCCTCTCGCCTCGGTCCGGCCCGCGCGGGGTCACCCCCGAGGATGACGCGTCGGGCCGCCCTCCCCGACGCGTGCCGCTTTCCCGTCGACCCTCGGGTGGCCACCCGCGTCGCCACCTCGGCACTCCACCCGCCCCTCTTTCCGACCGTCCGGGAATCTACTATTGCGAATGACTTTCATTTTCGCATAATCGGTGGTGACCCGAGGCGTGATGGTCGGATCCCGGATCGGCGGGGTGACGCCACGGGGGGACCGGAAATGTCGACGTCGTCGAAGGACGGGAGGGGAACGGTGATCGTCTGTTCGTGCAACGTCATCAGCGACCACGTCGTGCGGCGGGCGATCGACGATCCCGATGCGCCGGTGGCGCGGGTCTCGTGCCTCTTCGGCTATCTCGGATGCCGGCCGCAGTGCGGGCGCTGCGCCCCGACCCTGCGCCGTCTCATCCGAGAAAGCGGTGCGGCCGACCGGACGAGTTGCCCGGCGGCGATCGACGACATCGGCATCGACGACGATGCGGCCCCCGCGCGTTTCGCCGTCGCGGCCGAGTGACCGCGACATTCCCGCGGACGTGCGCCCGCGCGGCCACGGGATGACGCGTCGCCGATGTCGTCGCCGAACCGGCGAAGCGATCAGGAGCCGCTCTCGCCGATCTTGGTCTGGGTGTAGAGCTCGAGGCCGATGCGGCCGATCAGGTCGAGTTCCGTCTCGAGGAAGTCGATGTGGCCCTCCTCGTCGGTCATCACCTTCACGAACATGTCGCGCGACACGTAGTCCTTGACCTGTTCGCAGTGGGCGGCGGCCTCCTGATAGAGGGCGCGGGCGCCGAGTTCGGCGGCGAGATCGGCCTCGAGAATCTCCTTCACCGTCTCGCCGATCCTGAGCGGGTCGAGCTGCTGCATGTTGGGGAAGCCTTCGAGGAAGAGGATCCGCGCCGTGAACATGTCGGCGTGTTCCATCTCCTCGATCGACTCCTTGCGCCAGACCTTGGCCATCGCCTTCAGGCCCCAGTTGTCGAGGATGCGATAGTGGAGCCAGTACTGGTTGATGGCGGTCAGTTCGCTGCGCAGGCCGCGATTGAAGTACTCGATGACCTTCGGATCGCCTCTCATGATCGTCTCCCGGTGAAGGGCGCTGGCTGGACACGGCCCGATCATTCGTCCGCGTTGGCGATGCGCGACAGGATTCCCTCGTAGCGAAGGTAGACGAACCGGGCGCCGCATCAAGCCTTCGCACCCGAGCGGGACGTTCGGTCACGAACGACGACCGGGGACAAACGCCGGAAATTGCGCTATGGACCGGCTCCATGCATCTCATCTCCACCACCGCCGATCTCGCCGCCGCCTGTGAAGCTCTCGCCGCCCACGACTATGTCGCGGTCGACACCGAGTTCCTGCGGGAAACCACCTTCTGGCCCAAGCTCTGCGTCGTGCAGATGGCCGGGCCCGACACCGCCGTCGTCGTCGACGCGCTGGCGGAAGGGCTCGACATGGCGCCCTTCCTCGCGCTGATGCGCGACGAGCGGGTGATGAAGGTCTTCCACTCCGGTCGCCAGGACATCGAGATCGTCTTCAATCTCGGCGGCTTCGTGCCCCACCCGGTCTTCGACACCCAGGTCGCGGCGATGGTCTGTGGCTTCGGCGATTCGATCTCCTACGACCAACTCGTCCAGCGCGTCTCCGGTCATCACATCGACAAGTCGTCGCGCTTCACCGACTGGACGCGCCGGCCGCTGACCCAGAAGCAGTACGACTACGCGCTGTCCGACGTCACCCATCTGCGCGACGTCTACCACCACCTGAAGAAGCGGCTCGCCGATCAGGGGCGCAGCGACTGGGTGGCGGAGGAGATGGAGATCCTGACCTCGCACGAGACCTACGACCTCGCCCCCGAGAACGCGTGGACGCGGCTCAAGTTGCGCGTGAAGAAACCGATCGAACTGGCCATTCTCAAAGAGATCGCCGCTTGGCGCGAGCGCGAGGCGCGGGCCCGCGACGTGCCGCGCTCGCGCATCATCAAGGACGACACCATCTACGAGATCGCCGCCGACCAACCCAAGGACGCGGCGGCGCTCGGCAATCTGCGTTCGCTTTCGAAGGGCTTCGAACGTTCGAAGGCGGGCGAGGAGATCCTCGCCTGCGTCAGGCGGGCGATGGCGATCCCGCGCGACAAGTTGCCGGTGATCCCGCGGGGGCGATCGATGCCGGACGGCGCCGGGGCGGCGGTCGACCTGATGAAGGTGCTGCTGAAGCTCGTCTGCGAGAAGAACGGCGTCGCCTCCAAGGTGGTGGCCACCGTCGACGAGCTCGAGGCGATCGCCACCGACGACGACGCCGACGTGCCTGCGCTCAAGGGCTGGCGGCGCGAACTCTTCGGCGCCGAGGCGCTGAAGCTGAAGCACGGCGGCCTCGCCCTCTCCTTCGACGGCCGCCGGGTGATCGCGGTCGAATGCGAACCGCCGGCGCCACAGGCCAAGCCGACGGCGAAATGACGCTCGTCCCCGGATGGGTCGAGGTCGGGCGCGTCGTCAGTGCGGGCGCGGCTCGGCTCGGGTGCCGTCGCGCAGCGAATCACTCGGGTGGAGCACGACCCTCTCGCCTTCGGTCAGGCCGGAGACGACGCGGGCGAGGCGCTGGTTGCGCTCGGCGACGACGATCGGCCGCAACCGGGCGCGGCCGTCGGCGAGGGAGAAGACCGCCCAGCTCTCGCCGGAGCGGAACAGCGCGCCGATCGGCACGGTGACGATGCTCTCGCCGCGCCAGACGGCGATGCGGGCGACGACGCGGAAGACGTGGCCGAGGCGCCGCCGGGTCTCGGGCGGATCGACGAAATCGAGCACCACCTTGACCCGCTGCTCCTCGATGCCGAGGGCCGAGACCTTGGTGAAGCCGGTGGGCTCGACCCGGCGCACCCGGGCGGCGAGCGTCCCCTCCCCGCCCCAACTGTCGATGCGCGCCGGCTGGCCGGGCTCCACCCGAACCGCGTCGCGCGACAGGAGATCGACGACGATCTCGAGGTCGCCGGGGTCGCCGATCTCGACCAAGGGGCTGCCCGCCGGCACCACCTGCTCGCTTTCCGCGATGAGTTTCAGCACCCGCCCGTCGACCGGCGCGAGAACGTCGATGCAGCAGGCGGCGGAGGGCACGCCCCCCTCGCCCGGCTGGATCAGTTGCGCCCGGGCGCTCTCCAGCTCGCGGCGGCGCACGTCGAGCGTGGCGAGGGCCGAGGCGACGGCGCTCTCGGCGGTGGCCACGTCGAGACGGGCCTTCTCGAGGGCGCGCTCGGCGATGGTCCGCGTCTCGGCCAGTTCGGCGGCGCGGCGCAGGTCGCCGCGGGCGAAGGCGAGTTGCGAGCGAGCCTGATCGACCTGCGCCTCGGCGAGCGTCACCCCCGACTTGGCGGCCTCGACCGCGGCTTCGGCGACACGGCGGGCGCGGGCGTCGAGGAAGATCGGGTCGCCCGGCTCGAAGCGCGCCACCACCGTCTTTCCGGCGACGACCGGATCGCCGACGGTGAGCGGGCTCCGCAGCATCTTGCCGGCGGTCGGCGCGGAGACGGTGTAGACGTCGCGGATGCGGGTGACGCCCTCGTCCTCGACCGTCACCTCGAGCGCCGCTCGATCGATGGTGGCGAGATCGACCAGCACCGGACGCGGCGCCATCGCCCAGACGAGCGCCGCGCCGACCCCCGCCGCCACCACGCCCCACACCGCCTTCGCGCGCCATCCGCTCGCCATCGTCATTCCCGCGTCTTGAGCACTTCGATGAGGTCGAGCCGGTCGATCCGCCGCCGCACCACCAGCCCGGAGGCGAGCGCCGAGACGGCGATGACGAGGCTCGCCCAGGCATGGACCTCCGGCAGGATGACCAATGGCACCCTGTAGAGTTCGTTCTCGAGCCCCCGGACCATGGCCCCGGCGATGACGTGCCCGAGCAGCCAACCGAGCGGTTGGGCGGCGAGCGTCAGGATCGCCAGTTCGGAGAGCAGGATGCCCGACACCTCGCCGCGCGACAGGCCGAGCACCCTGAGGCTCGCCATCTCGCGCCCCTGTTCGGAGAGCGAGATGCGAGCGAAATTGTAGACGACGCCGAAGGCGATGATCATCCCGAGCATCGCGTAGATCGACACCATGATGTGCAGGTTCTGCTCGAGCGTCTCGCGGTACTTCTGCAACGCCACCGGCTGCAGCGCGACGAAACCGGCCACCGGAGTCCGTTTGATGCGGGCGAAGAGCTCGTCCCGCCGCGCCGGATCGTAGGCGATGTGGACGCCGGAGAGTTCTTCGCCCTCGCGCATCAGCCGGCTCGCCGCGGCGAGATCCATGTGGGCGCCGAGGCCGAGGTAGGCGGTGATGATCGCCGTCACCACCACGTCGACGCGGCGGCGGTCGCGCTCGAGCAGTTCCACCTCGACCGTGTCGCCGACCCGGACATCGAGGATCTTCGCCAGCATGTCGGAGAGCGCGATGCCGGTCTCGGGCAGCACGACCGGCCGGAAATCGGCGTCGAGGAGGCGGGAGAGGTCGGTGTCGCGTGCCCGCCCCGAGATCGCCACCCGCCGCACGACCGCACCGTGGCGGATCTTCACCGGGATGGTGCGGAACGGCTCGGTCACCATCACCCCCGGCAGGGCCGCCACGTCGGCGAGCGCCGAGGCGCCGCGCGACCGGGCGAAGCCGATCGTGGCGTGTTGCCGATCGGAGCGATGGAAGGTGACGTCGATCATGAGCTCGGTCGACCCGTAGACCCACAGCGAGCCGACCAGCACCGAGACGGCGAGCGCGATGCCGAGGACCGATCCGAGGCTGCGAAGCGGGCGATGACCGATGTGGCGGATCACCATGACCATCGTCTGGCGCACCGCGAGGGCGCGGTAGAAACGATGTGCGACGCCGTGGCGGTAGCGCGCCGGGGCCGGCGGCTGCATCGCCACCGCCGGCGGCAGCCGTACCACCCCGGCGACCGCCGCGGCCGCTCCGCCGAGGGCGGCGGCGAGCGTCACCCCGACCGCCACCGCCCAGACCGAGGGATCGAGCCGGAAGACGAGGAAGGGGAAGTGGAAGAAGTCGGAGTAGATCCCCGCCATGCCCATGCCGAGCCAGGTGCCGGCGCCGACCCCGAGTGCCGCGCCGACCACGGCGATCACCGCGACGAACTCCAGGTAGTGTCGCCCGACGGCGAGATCGGAATAGCCGAGAGCCTTGAGGAGGCCGATCTGCTCGCGCTCCAACGCGATCAGCCGCGTCAGCGTCATGTTGACGAGAAAGGCCGCGACCACCAGGAAGATCGGCGGCAGGATCTTCGACATCGCCTCGAGCTGTTTCAGTTCGGCGTCGAGGAAGGCGTGGCTGGTCTGGTCCTTGCGACCGTGGGCGCCGAGCCCGCCGTAACGGGTCAGAAGATCGTCGAGCCGTTCGATCACCGCGGCTTCCGATGCGTCGCGCATCAGGGCGAGGTGGACGGTGGAGAAGGCGCCGGTCAGATCCCAGGCGGCGGCGAGCGCCCTCTCCGACATCCATACCACGCCGAAACGGCGGTCGTCGGGCATCAGGTCGCCCGGGCCCATGGCGTAGATGAACTCGGCCGAGAGCGCGATGCCGACGATCTCCAGCGTCCGCTCGCGGCCGTTGATCAGCGCCGTGAAGGTCGAGCCGAGATCGAAGCGGTTGGCATCGGCGAAGGGGCGGCTGACCACCACCTCGCGCTCGGCGCCGGCGGCCGGCGGCCGACCGCGAACCATGTGGAGCAGATCGAGCCGCTGCTCGCGCACGTCGGGCAGCGACACGATCATCGCCGAGGCCGGCTCGACCATGTCGGGCAGATCGAGGAGGGCGAGCTTGGAGATGCGCGTCTCGACCGCGCCGACGCCGGGGATGCGGGCGATCTCGTCGGCGAAGACCTCCGGCGCTCGGGTGAGATCGGCGAAGACGTCGGCGAAGCGCGAGCGCTCGTAATAGGCCGCCCGGGTCTCGGCGAGCGAGCCGTGGGTGCCGACGCCGAGGATCAGCGTCGCCGCGCCCGCCGCCATGACCAGCGCGATGGCGAGCGCCTGCGGCCAGAGCCGCATCAGATCGCGCAGGAGTTTGCGGTGGAGCGCGCTCATCGACTCACCACGAGATCTCGGAGGGCGCCTTGCGGCCGGCGTTCACATGGGTCGACAGGATGCGACCGTCGCCGAAATGGACGACGCGATGGGCGATCTCCCGGATGGCGGCGTTGTGGGTGATGACCAGTGTGGTGGCGCCGAGCTCGGCGTTGACCCGGACGAGAGCGTCGAGGACGCGCACGCCGGTGGCCGAATCGAGCGCGCCGGTCGGCTCGTCGCAGAGCAGCACCTCCGGCCGCTTGGCGATGGCGCGGGCGATCGCCACCCGTTGCTGCTCGCCGCCGGAGAGCTGCGCCGGGAAGTGGTCGAGACGGTCGGCGAGGCCGACGACGGCGAGCGCCTCTTCCGCCCGCATCGGGGCGCGGGCGATCTCGGTGACGAGTTGGACGTTCTCGAGCGCCGTCAGGCTCGGCACCAGGTTGTAGAACTGGAAGACGAAGCCGACGTGGTCGCGGCGGTAGAGGGTGAGCTCGCGCTCCTCCATCGCGGTGAGGTCGTGTTCGGCGAAGCGAACGACGCCGGAGGTGGCGCGATCGAGCCCGCCGATGATGTTGAGAAAGGTCGACTTGCCCGAACCCGAGGGGCCGAGGAGGACGACGAACTCGCCGCGCGTCGCCTCGAAGTCGACGCCGCGCAGCGCCTGAACCTCCACCGCCCCGGTGCGGTAGATCTTGGTGAGGGCTCGGGTCTCGAAGATCGGTGCGTCCATCGCTCTCCCGTCCGATCGCTCGGTCGGGTCCGACCCTATACCGGGGCGGCGCGCTTGTCCCGTCGCGGATCCCCGGCCCGCGCAACCCCGACCGGCGATCGGAGCCCGACACACGCGGTGCCGTGCCGGGCGAGACACCGGTCACCGCACCGCGGCGGTTCGGGCGGGATCGGATCGCGTGCGTCCGAATTCACTTCACCTCGACCTGGACGGTCTCGGAGATGACGCTGCCGTCGTCGTCGAACCAGGAGAGTTCGAGCTTGGAGGTCTCTTCGAGCCGCAGCGAGAAGGTCAGGAAGGGATCGGCCGACACCGACGTGTTGAAGTCGGCGGAGAACACCACCTTGTCGTTCGCCTTGCAGACGAACTTGTTGATGATCTTGCGCGGCAGCGTCTTGCCGGACTCGTCCTTGCGGTTACCCGATTCCATCGGATGCTTGAGCAGGGCCTTCACCTGGAAGACCTCGCCCTTCTTCACCGAAGCCGGCACTCGGATGCGGGGCTTCTCGGCCATGCGTGGGTTTCCTCTCTCGTCGGGTCCGCCGGGGTCGGGCGCGGGGCATCGGCCCGATCGACCCGCCCCGCGGCGGCCGTGGTCGCTTCTTCACCGTTGGGTGGGAAGGGTCTGGATGTAGGCGAGAATTCCGACCGCCGCCTCGCGCGGGAAGGCGATCAGCGGCGGCATCGGCTCGCCCGGGTGGCCGTTCAGGATGCCGTGGAGCGACCGCCAGGGATCGTTGGCGGCGATGCGGCCGAGCGGCGGCATGGCGCGGATCTCCCGACCGTCGGCGCCGTGACAGGGGGCGCAGATGGTCTGGTAATGGGAGACGTAGCGCTCCGGCCGACCGCGGGACTTGCGCGAGATCCGATCGACGTATTCGTCCATGTCGAACTGGCCGCGAGAGACGAAGGTGGCGAGGTCGAGCTTGTCGCGCGGCGACAGCAGGCCGGCATAGGCGTGGCGGGCGTCGTCGAACTTGCCGAGGATCCATGCCGGGTCCGCCCCGGCCAGACCCTGCACTCCCTTGGCCGACGGCTTGTGCTCGGCCGAAGCGCCGTCCCTGCCGCGATAGTCCCAGCCGTGACACTCCTTGCAGCGCCAGGTGGTGCGCGGTTCGACGCCCTTGGGCGGCGCGCCGGCGTAGGCGGGATGGATGCCCTCCGGCACCTCGCGCCCGTTCTCCTTGTACCAAGTGTCCCAGAGGCGGCCGCCGCGGACGATCGAGGCGAGGAGGTCGCGCGTCGGCAGGATCTGAATGTGGGCGAGGATGTCGACGAGCGTGGTCGTGTCGAGAACCCTGAGCGCCGGCATGGTGCCGTTCGGGTGGCCGTTGAGGAGCGTGTGCATCGCCTGCCAGGGATTGTCGCGGGCGATGTCGCCGAGCGGGCGGGCGTCGAGTATGGCCTGGCCGTCGTTGCCGTGGCAGTTGGCGCAGATGGTCTGGAAATAGACGTTGCCGTTCGGTGCCCAGCCTTTGGCGCGCAGGGTGGCCGGATCGATCATGCCGCCCATGGCGACCTGCCCCTTGGCGACGAAGAGCGCCAGGTCGGCGAGATGGGAATCCTCGAGGTAGTCGCGATAGCGGTGGGTTTCGTCGATGAGGATGGCACGGATGGTGGCGGCGTCTCCACCCGCCTTGCCGGAGATGCCCTTGATGAGACCCGCCTGCCCGATGCGGGCTGCGGCGCCTTCCTTGCCGCGATAGTCCCAGCCGTGGCACTCGACGCAGCGGCCGGGTCGGGTCTTACCCTTCTCCTGCCCTCGCTCCACCTGACGCAGGCTGGTCGAGCCGATCTCCTTGGCCCAGTCGTCGTAGAGACGACCGCCGCGGGCGATGGCCGCCGCTTCGTCTTCCGCCGCGGCCGCGACGCCCGAACCGGTCGTCATGCCGCCGAGGATGCCGAGGATCGCGCCGAGCACGGCGCCGGTGAACCGCTTCATCATCGTTCGTCCTGCTTCGCCTCGCGCCGGGGACCGCGGCATCGCGCTCCCCGTTCCGGCCCCTGGACGCCATCGCGCCGATCCCCCCGCTCCGCGCGGCGCCGGGGCGCCGCTCGAGGGGCTGGTCGGCGCACGGCGCGTCTCGTCAATCGCCCTCATAGCCCTGCGGCAGTTCGTGGACGATGCCCTTGTGGCAGTCGATGCAGGTCTTGCCCTCCTGCATCGCCTGAGGATGCTTCACCTTGGCGCGCCGGCCCTGTTCCTCGAGGTTCATCGCCCCGAAGGCGTGGCAATTGCGGCACTCGCGCGACCCGGTCGAGGCCATCGTCGCCCAGACACGCTTGGCCATGTCGAGGCGATGTTCCTCGAACTTCTCCTTGGTGTCGATCGTCCCGAGGAGATGATGCCACACGTCCTTGGCCGCCCACACCTTGGCCACCAGTTTCGGGCCGAACTCCTTCGGCACGTGGCAGTCGGCGCATTCGGCGCGCACGCCGGTGCGGTTGGAATAGTGGATCGTCTTCTTGTACTCGGCATAGGGTCCGGTCTCCATCTCGTGGCACGAGATGCAGAACTCCAGCCGGTTGGTGTACTGGGCGAAGACGGTGAATCCGCCGTAGAAGACGGCCATCGCGGCGGCGCCGACGAAAAGCAGCCCCAGCGCGCCGCCCTTCGACCAGGACGGCGCGAGCCATCGTTTGATCCTTGCGAACACGACACAGCTCCCCCGGCCTCACGGGCGGGACGCGAGGTCCCGCCCGCCGACCGTCCTTCGAGTGGGCTCAGCCCCAGATGTCCGCGGTGATGTTGCGGAACCAGCTCTGGGCGTACTGGACCTCGCGCTTGCGATCCGCCTCGGAGGCGTCGAGAGGCGAGAGGCCGCCGGAGCCCTGGACCTCGGCGATCGCGTTCTTCTCGGCGTCGAAGGTGTAGACGCCGGCGACCGAGAAGGCGTGATCGGCACCCGCGATCGAGTAGCAGGTGTTGACGTAGGCCGGGGTCGGCGCGGGCTGACCCTTGAGCATCGCCACCACCGCCGCCGCGGTCACCTTGCCCTGGGAGTTGGCGGCATAGCCGGACTTCGGCATGGTCGCCGCGTCGGAGCCGTCGCCGAGCACGTGGATGCCCGGGATCTTCTTCGACTCGAAGGTGGCCTTGTTGACCGGCGCCCAGTTGCCTTCGGTCAACCCCGCGTCGAAGGCGATCTTGCCCGCCTTCTGCGCCGGGATGACGTTGATCACCGCGCCCTTGATGGTGTCGAGCTCCGTCTGGACCGCCATGCCGGCGACGTCGATCGCCGAGGGCTTGCCGCCCTTGGCCGCGGGCACCCACTCGATCATGCTGTTCGCCGTGCCGAAGCCGTAGAACTTGGCCCAGGCCTGCTCGAACAGCTTCTGCTTGGAGAAGGCGTCCTTGGTGTCGAGGATGATGATCTTCGACTTCGGCTTGTGGTGCTTGAAGTAGTGGGCCACCAGGCTCGCCCGCTCATAGGGGCCGGGCGGGCAGCGGTAGGGGTTCGGCGGGGCCACCATGACGAAGACGCCGCCGTCCGGCATCGCCTCGAGCTGCTTGCGCAGCAGCGCGGTCTGCGGACCGGCCTTCCAAGCGTGCGGGATCTTCTCGGCGGCTTCCGCCGTGTAGCCCGGCAGCGCCCCCCAGGCCATGTCGATGCCCGGCGCGACGATGCAGCGGTCGTAGGGGAACTTCTGACCGCCTTGGGTGGTGACCACCTTGGCGGCGCCGTCGATGCCGACGACGAGGTCGTGGACCACCTTGACACCGGCCTTGGCGAGACCCGCATAGCCGAACTTCAGGCTGTCGAGGGTCCGCTCGCCGGCGAGGACCTCGTTCGACATGAAGCAGGTGTAGTAGTCCTTGTTGGCCTCGATGAGGGTGACCTCGATCGAGGGGTCGGCGCGGCGGATGTACCTGGCGGCGGTGGCGCCGGCCGGTCCGCCACCGACGATGACCACTTTGCCGCCGGCGGCGCGGGCGACGTGGGGGGCGGCGACGAGGGTCGAGGTGGCGGTTGCGGCACCGGCACCGACGAGGAACTTGCGACGATCGATCTCGAACATGACTGTTCCTCCCCTCACTTCACGCCGGCGTAATAGTGGAGGATCGGCTGGAACGCCTCTTCTCCCAGATCTTTGACGAGAGCGTCGAATTTGGCCTTCTGACGCTTCTCGGTCTCACGCTTGAGAGAGAGGAAATCGACCATCGAATACTGGAGGTAGGGCAGCATCTGGCCGGCGAGCACGCCGACGCCTTCGCCCACCCGACCCTCGTCCTCGTGACAGGACTCGCAGTACTTCTTGGCCAGCGCCTTGCCGGCCTTGGCCTTGTCGGCGTCGACCTTCTGGCCGGGACGCTGGAACGGCTTGGTCTGGAAATACTTCGCCATGGCGGCGATGTCGTCGTCGGAATAGCCCTTGGCGATGCGGGCCATCACCGTCGACGGGCGCTTGCCCGACTTGTAGTCCTTCATCGACATGACGAAGTAGTCGGTGGAGAGCGAAGCGATGGTCGGCGTCGCCGGACCGTTGCTCGAGCCGTCCGGACCGTGGCAGCCCGCACAGGTGTTGGCCAACATCTCGGCGCCGGCCTGCGCCCACGCGGTGGAGGCCATGCTCGCGCCGCCGACGAGGACGACGACGGGTAGGAGCCGACCGAAAATCGACTTTTTCATATTTTTCCCCCTGGGTTGGTTTCCCGTATCCTAGATCTCGTGGCGCCACCCTCTTCGGTGGGGCGGTCGTCGTTCCGTTCGGGTCGTCCTCTGCTCCTCTCTTGGCACCGGGTGGCCGGCATCGTCTCACCATGACACGGACCCGCGCAACCGGCCCGGACCGCGGGCGGCCCGAACGGCCACCTCGAAGCCGGATTTTCTACCGCAGCGCAGCAGAACTCGCCCGAGTTTTCCAGCTCATGATCATATGATTATATGTTCGCTCTCAAATAAAGACGTATTTTGGGGTCGAACGGCACTCTACGCTGGAATTTTACGGCATTTGTTCCCACCGCACCAATTTGACGGTCGGCCGAGAGGCCCCGTCCAAGATTGACGCGGATAGACACGAATCGGCTCGTATAGTGGGAAATCCGGCGGTTGGGGTCGCGATATGAACTCGACTTCCTCTCGGTTATCGCCCGCGGCGACCCGCCGAACCGGCGCCGGCGACCGCCCGGCCCGGCGGACACCTCGCCGAAAGCGCGGATGCGGATCAGACGAATTGCCGAGCGACGTCGGGCGAGTCGGCCCTTCGCACCGCGTGAACGATGGCCTCACCGAGGCGCGAACGCCGCTCGGCCCTCACCTTCGGCGCGGAATTCCGCGCCGGAAAGCGCCGAGGGCGACGCGAGGCGCTTGATCGAACCGATTCATATCGTAATATGCGGAATTACTGAAACACCCGTGCGTCGGGTGAAGAACGAGAACGAGGCGGCGAAGCGCCGCGACGGGGGGTGGAATTCGGCGGGAAACGCTTCGCTTCGGGCGGGCGCGACCGCCTTCGTGCGGCCGAGCGCCGTCATATGCGTCGCACGATGGCGTGTGCGGCACGCTCCTCTCCCCTTCGCCACTTCGGACGTCTCGCGCGGCGCGCGATATCAGACGTTTCTCCGGTTTCCACCCGCTCTACCGGGTGAGCCGGCGGAGCGACCGGGGATGTCCTCATCGGGGAGTGAAGCGACAATGACCACCATCGATCGCCGCCGAGCTCTGGCGCTCGGCGCCGGCCTCGCCCTTCTCACCGCCGCGCCCGTCGGCATCCTGCCGGCGTTCGCCGCCAACGACGCGGCGCAGGTCGCCAAGGCGTTCCTCGACGGCAAGGAGCCGGTCAAGGGCAAGCTCGCCATCGAGCTGCCGGAGATCGCCGAGAACGGCGCCACCGTGCCGCTCGTCGTCTCCGTCGAGAGCCCGATGAGCGAGGCGTCGCACGTCACCGAGGTGCTGGTGCTGGCGGAGGAGAACCCGACGAGTCGGGTCGTCCGCTTCGCCTTCACCCCGAGCTCCGGCAAGGCCGAGGTGGCGTTGCGCATCCGCCTCTCCGCCACCCAGAACGTCTGGGTTCTGGCGAAGACCAACACCGGCGAGGTCTATCTCGAGAAGAAGCCGGTCAAGGTCACCATCGCCGGTTGCGGCTGAGCCATCACCGGCCGGGGACGCGTCCCGAGCGAGCAACCGCGGGGCCGGCTCCGCTCGTGCGTCCCCCCCCTCACGCGACACGAAATCACGAAACACAGACCCGGAACGCCGTGCCTCGCGACGAGGAACGGACGAATCCGGGCTTCCTCCGGGGAGTCCACGTCCATGGAACAGCTTCGCAGTCTGATCGCCGAGAACGCCGCAGTCGCGCTGGCGTGGGGCGGTCTCGTCATCGGCATCGTCTTCGGCGGCGTGGTGCAGCGGACCAACTTCTGCACCATGGGTTCGCTCTCGGACATGATCAATTTCGGCGACGGACGCCGTTTCCGCTCATGGTGGCTGGCGACGGCGACGGCGATCGTCGGTCTGCTGCTGCTGCGGGGGCCGGGCAACGTCGACGTTTCCAAGGCGATGTACCTGTCGACCACCTTCGATTGGGCCGGCGCGGCGATCGGCGGCATGCTGTTCGGCTTCGGCATGGTGTTCGGCGGCGGCTGCGCCAGCCGCAATCTGGTGCGCGCCGGAACCGGCGACCTGCGGTCGCTGGTGGTGCTGATCGTCATCGCCATCACCGGCTACATGGCGATGGGCGGCCTCCTCGGCCCTATCCGCGCGGCGATCGCCAACGCCACCTCGGTCGACCTGAAGAGCGCCGGCATGGCGAGCCAGAGCCTCGGCGCCTTCCTGTCGCGCTTCACCGGCACGGCCCCGGCGAGCGCCGACACGATCATGGCGGTCGTCGTCGCCCTCGCCATCGCGGTCTATTGCTTCGCCCACGCGCCGTTCCGCTCCTCGCCGGTCCACATCGTCGCCGGCGTCGGCGTCGGGCTCTGCGTGGTCGCCGGCTTCGCGCTGACCGGCCTCGCCTACGACGAACTGGCCGACAACCCGATCGTCCCCGGCTCGCTCAGCTTCGTGCGACCCGCCGGCGACGCGCTCGAGTGGATGCAGCGCTACACCGCCATTCCGATCCCCAACTTCGGCGTGGCCACGGTGTTCGGCACCATGATCGGCGCCTTCCTGGTGGCGGCGATGCAAGGCAAGCTCAAGCTCGCCACCTTCTTCGACGTCTCCGACACGCTGCGCAATCTGTTCGGCGCGGTGCTGATGGGCGTCGGCGGCGTGGTGGCGACCGGCTGTACCGTCGGTCAGGCGGTGACCGGCGCCGCGACCCTCGCCGTCTCCTCCTTCATCGTCTTCGCCGGCCTGATCGTCGGCGGCATCGCCGGCATGAAGGTGCTGGAGAATCTCGACTGACGCGGGCGGCGGCCGGCCTTCCGCGACCGACCACGATCGACCCGCCGTGCCCCATGGGTACGGCGGTTTCTTCGTTCCGGCACACCGCAACCGCGCCGCCCGCGACCCGGAGCCCGGCCTGCGACGCCATGGCCGCGATGGACCCGTCGCGCGATCATGCGGTGGCCACGACGATGGCGGAGAATCGACACGATCCGCCCTAACATCGCGCCATCGGCGGACCCGAGCGCGGCGCCTCGGCCCGCGCCAGACAGGAGAGCGACCATGGCCAGATCAGCCCACACCACCCGTCCGACGCCGCCGACCGTCCGGCGGCGGACGAGCCGAGCGCTGCTCCTCGCTTCGGCGGCACTGCTCGGTGCGCCGATCGCGACCCAGGCGGCGGAACTGCCGCTGAAGCGGGTGGTGCTCTCCACCTCGGGCCTCGCCCAGTTCACCCACGGTGGCAAGATCATCGGCGGCTCGTCCGTCGACCTGCCGGTTCGCCTCGATCAGGTCGACGACATCCTCAAAAGCCTGACCGTCTTCGACGCGCTCGGCGCCGTCGGCACGGTGTCGCTGCCCGGCCGCGAGCCGCTCGACGAGTTGTTCCGCGACCTGCCCTTCGATCGCGCCGCGCTCGAGAGCCCGCAGGACCTGATCAACGCTCTGGTCGGCGCCGAGGTCGAGATCAAGGGGCCGGTGGAGGCGCGCGGCCGGGTGTTGAAGGCGGAGCCGGTGACCGTCCAGCTTCCCGACGATCGCGGGACGGCGACCCGCCACCGCCTGTCGCTGGTCACCGACACCGGCATCGTCCAGGCGGTGCTCGAAAAGGTGACCTCCCTCACCTTCACCGACCCGCAGACCCGGGCGCAGATCGAACGGGCGCTCGCCGGCCTGCGCGAGAACCGCGCCAAGGACCGCCGCAGCCTGTCGATCGGCCTCGCCGGTCAGGGCGAACGCGAGGTGTCGATCGGCTACGTCGTCGCCGCGCCGATCTGGAAGACGAGTTGGCGGCTCGTCCTGCCCAAGGACGGCGGCAAGGCGGCGAAGGCGCGCCTGCAGGGTTGGGCGGTTCTCGAGAACCTGACCGGCGGCGACTGGAAGGACGTCGACCTGACGCTCGTCTCCGGCCGACCGGTGGCGCTCACCCAGGCGCTCTATTCCTCGGTGCACGGCCAGCGCCAGACCGTTCCGCTCACCGGCACGGCGGCCCCGACGATCGACCTCGCCGCCGAAATGGGCGCGGCCAAGGCGATGGCGATGCGGATGGAGGACCGGGCCGGGATGCGTCAGAAGGCGCAGGCGGCCCGTCCGGTCGGCATGGCCGCACCGGCTCCGGCGCCGATGGCCGTCGAAGAATCACGGCCCGAGACCATGGCGGGCGGGGCGAGCGCGGCGGCCGAGGAAGGCTCGACGCAACTGCTCTACCGCTTCCCCGGCCGCGTCTCGCTCGCCACCGGCCACACCATGATGGTGCCCTTCGTCGATCGCGAGGTTCCGGTCGAACGGGTCTGGCTCTACCGTCCCGACCTCGACGCCCGCCGGCCCTTCGCCGCGGCCCGTCTCGTCAACGACGGCGACACCGGCCTGCCGCCGGGCATCGTCACCGCCTTCGAGATCGGCGGCGACGGGCGCGCCGACCACGTCGGCGACGCGATGCTGCCGCTGATCCCGCGTGGCGCGCAGAAGTTCGCCACCTTCGCACTCGACACCAAGACCGAGGTCCGCCGCGAGGATCGCGGCGTGAGCCGGACCGTACTCGGCACCACCGTCGACGGGCGGCTCACCACCACCATCAAGTCGCGCCGCATCGTCACCTACGAGGTGACGGCGCCACCGGACGAGGACCGCGACGTGCTGGTGGAGGAGGAGCGGCCCGACGGCTGGACGCCGGCGCCGGAGATCGGCGACATCGAGGCGACGCCGACGGTGCTGCGCCGGCACGTCAAGGCGGCGAAGGGCACCACCGCCAAGGCCGAGCTGGTGCTGGAGCGCACCGACCGGCAGGTGGTCGTGCTGACCACTCTCGCCGCCGAGGACATCCTGGCGCGGGTGCGAGGCCTGTCGAACGAGGGCCCGGCGCTGAAGCAGGCGGTCGAGCAGCTCTCCGAGGTGGTCGGCGAAATCTCGCGGGCGCGGGGCCGCAAGGCGCAGATCGACGTCGAACGCAAGAAGATCGCCGACGATCAGGACCGCATCCGCAAGAACCTCGCCTCGGCCGGCCAATCCTCCGACCTCGGCCGGCGCTACCTCGACACGCTGCGCAAGCAGGAGGACCAGCTCGGCGAACTCGGCAAGGCGGAGGTCGCTCTCGACGCGACCATCGAGGAGAAGCGCCGGGCGGCGGCGGAGATCGCCCGTCGGCTCAAGCTGTGACGGCGGCGATCGGGGCGACGGGGTTCCGGGCGACGGGGATCCGGCGGTGGACGAGGCCGCCGGTTTCGACCACCTTCGGGCGCGGTGCGCGAATGGGATGATGCATGGCGATTCGGGCGATCGTGACCCATCCCGATCCGCGACTGAGGCGGCGGGCGGCGGAAGTCGAGAGCTTCGACGCGGATCTCGCCCGCCTCGTCGGAGATCTCCTCGACACCATGCGAGCCGCCCCGGGCGTCGGCATCACCGGGCCGCACATCGGCGAGATGAAGCGCGTCGTGGTCCTGGAACTCGATCCCGCCGACGGGGTGCGCGTCCACGTCAATCCGGTGGTCCTCTCGACCTCGGAGGAGACGTCGCGCCACGTCGAGGGCAGCGTGTCGATGCCGGGGATCGTCGAGGAGGTCGAACGACCGGCGCGGATGCGGGTGGCGTGGTACGACCTCGAGGGCCGACGCCACGAGGCGGAAGCGGCGGGCTTCCCGGCGACCTGCCTCCAGCACGAGATCGATCAGCTCGACGGGATCTTCTGGCTCGACCGGCTGTCGCGTCTGAAGCGAGAGCGGGCGATGAAGCGGTGGGACAAGATGCGGCGGCGGGCGACCGGCGGCGGATGATCGACGGTCGAGGTGACGGACCACCTCCGCACCACGAGGAGAGAGACATGAACGACGCCGAAGTCCTCGCCCGACGCCTCGAGATGGTCGAGGCCGCCCTCGCCCACCAGGAGCGGACGATCGCCGACCTCGATCGCGTCGTCCTCGACCAGTGGCGCCGGATCGAGGATCTGACCCGACGCCTGGGCCGCCTCGACGACCAGATGCGAGAGGCGGAAGGGCGGCTCGAGGCGGTCGCGCCCCCCGAGCCGCCGCCTCCGCATTATTGACGAGGCGGGCGTCACGGAAGTCCTCGCCACCGAAACGCCGCGAACCGCTCGAACCTGTAGGAATTGCGGCATTTTCCAGACCTTCGGGAATATGTGGGACTGCCTATCGACAATGAACGCCTACAAGGCGGACAATGAAGCGTCGCGGGAACCATCACGAAAAATATTCGCGACAGTGGAAGGAGACGAACATGCCCGACGCCGAAAGCGCGAGGCGGCGCTCCACTTCCGCCGCTCATCGGACCACGCATCGACGAATGACGACGTCATTGGCTTCGACGATCTCGGTCGCCGTCGTCTGCCTCGCGGCTCCGGCCGCGTGGGCGCAGCCGGCTGCGATGCAGCCCGGTGAGGCCTTCCTCACTCGATTCTCCGGCGTCACCGCCGGGGCACCCGGCCCGATGATCGACCCCGCCGGCAAGGTCGGCAGCATCGTCGACATCCGCTCGCCCGGCCGGCCGCCGCAGGGCGAGCACTGGGCGGACGAACCGCAGCGCCGGCCGGTGACCGCCGCCGAAGTCGGCCAGGTCTTCGGCGTGGTGCTCGACGGCGCCAGTCCGCCGAACATCTATCTCTCCGCCACCTCGGCCTATGGCCTGCACACCGTCCAGGGCGGGCGGTGGATGCCGGGCATGTGGGGACCGGGCGGCGGACCGGGAACGATCTGGCGGATCGATCCCGCCAGCGGACGAGCGCAACCCTTCGCCGACGTCAAACTCGACGGCCGGCCGAACAGCGGCGCCGCGCTCGGCAACATGGCCTTCGACAGGACCACCTCGACCATCTACGTCTCCGACATGGAGACGGGCATGATCCATCGCATCGACGCCACATCCGGCGCCGACCTCGGACGTTTCGACCACGGCACGGCGGGTCGTACGGCCTTCGTCGACGCCGAGACCGGCCAGCCGGCGAACCTGCCGGCGATCGCCTTCGACCCGGCGACCCGGGCCAAGGTGAGCGACTGCACCGCCGGGGCGTTCGACGCGACGCCGGCGTGCTGGAATCTCGCCGCCACCGGGCGGCGGATCTGGGGCGTCGGGGTTCGGGCCGAACCGGGCTCCACTTCCCGCCGCCTCTACTACGCGGTGTGGAGCGGTCCCGACGGCGGTCCGGCCGCGGCGAACGCGGCTGAGGCCGACAAGCGCTCGGCCGTCTGGTCGGTCGGGCTGGCCGCCGACGGCGGCTTCGTCCCCGGCGACGTCCGCCGTGAATTCGTGCTGCCCGACTTCTTCGCCGAGGCCAAGGACGTCGCCCGTGCCGGGTACAGCCGGCCGGTCGCCGACATCACCTTCGACGAATGCGCCAGCACGCCGGTGATGCTGGTCGCCGAACGCGGCGGCCATCGCAACCTCGGCCTCGGAACGCCGGAGGCCTTCGCCTTCCCGCACGAAGCACGCACCCTGCGCTACGAGATGGATCAGGCGGGCAACTGGCAACCGGTCGGCCGCTACGACGTCGGTTTCTACGACCGCGCCAAGGACGGCGTGCCGTACCTGAGGGCGGGCGCGGCCGGCGGTGCGGCCTTCGGCTACGGCTACAAGGCCGACTGGTCGACCATCGACCGCAACGCTCCCGGCCAGTTCGTCTGGGTCACCGGCGACGCCCTGTGCTCGCCCGATGGTCCGTGCCGGGCTCCGGCCGGGGCGGAAGGCGTGGCGCAACCGGCCTCCGCGCAGGAGGCGGGCGCCGACCCGTCCGAAGTCCACGGCCTGCAGGGACTGCCCGAGGGCGCGGCGGATGCGCTGGCACCTCCGGGGGCCTTCGCCGCCTATCCGCAGAACGGCGAGCCCTACCCGGCGAGCGGGCCGGAGCAGTCGTACATGATCGACGCCGACCTCAACCTCGACACCGCCGGCAACGGCATCGTCGAGGAGTTCACCCGCAACGACGCGACCCGGATCGGTGACGTGGCGATCCACGCCATCTGCAATCCGCCGCGCGCGCCGAAAGCGGCGGAACTGCTGCCGGTGATCGCACGGCCGAAGATCGGCGTGGTGACGGTGGTCGAGGGTCACGACCCGCGGCTCACCCACGCGACGATCGCCTCGCACGGGGCGACGTCGAGCCACTTCCGCATCGGCTCGCACAATCCATGGGCGAGCCACGACCGCGTGAGGAGCCACAATCGCTGGCGGTCGCACGACGTGGTGGCGAGCCGGCCGCTGCATCGGCCGATCGGGTCGCTGCACCGGCCGATCGGGTCGGTGCATCGGCCGATCGGATCGGTGCACTTCCCGCGCGGTTCGATCCACAGGCCGGTGGGTTCGATCCACAGGCCGGTCGGTTCGATCCATCGGCCCATCGGGTCGGTCCATCTGCCGCGGGGTTCGGTCCATCGTCCGGTCGGATCGCTGCATCGTCCGGTCGGGTCGATCCACCTGCCGCGTGGCTCGGTCCATCGTCCGGTCGGATCCGTCCACGTCCCGCGCGGATCGATCCACAACCGGTTGATGTCGCCGCATCGGCCGATCGGCTCGGTGCATCGTCCGCCGGGGTCGATCCATCGGCCGCCGGGTTCGGTCCACCTGCCTCCGGGTTCGGTGCATCGTCCGGTCGGGTCGGTTCACCGTCCGGTCGGATCCGTCCACCGTCCGGTCGGGTCGGTCCATCGGCCGGTCGGATCCGTCCACCGTCCGGTCGGGTCGGTCCATCGGCCGCCCGGGTCGCTGATCCGGCCGCTGCGTCGGCCGCCGGGGTCGGTCGTCCAGCC
>JAOTSD010000150.1 GCA_030247555.1 Siculibacillus sp.
TGGTGCCGCCTGAAGGACTGGCGCCGCATCGCCACGAGGTACGACAAACTCGCCCGCAACTTCCTCAGTGCAGCCTATCTCGCAGCCGTCGTGGCCTATTGGCTCAATTGAGTCTGGAGCCTAGCGCCCCAGCACTCCGGCCGCCGCCTCGACGGCGCCCCAGGCCGTGGCGATCGCCAGACCCGCGCCGCACCGCTGGCGTACCCAGTCCTGACCGGCGAGGATCGCCCCGGCGGCGAAGAGGCGGGGATGAACCGGCGCGCCCGCGGCATCGAGCGGGCGGAAATCGTCGTCGACGATCACGCCGGCGCGATTGATCGCGTGCCCGCGCGGGTCGAAGCAGTCTTCGCGGTGCCAGTCGGCACGCGACGCCGGCTGCTCGACGGGAAGGTCGAAGAGCGGCTCGCGCAGAACGGTTCGCTCCGCCGTCAGTCCGCCGGAGAGGAAACGGCCGGTCGCAAGGATGGCCGTCGCCGCCTCGACGACCACCTCGCCGAAATTGTCGCGGTGGGTGAGGTCGATGCGGTCCGGCCGCAGGTCGGCGCGGGCCGCCTTGTGTTGGGAGACCAGTCGCAGTCCGCGCGCCGGCATCGCCTGTTCGAGCAGTTCGCGCAGGCGCAGCCCGGGCACCGCGGGCGGCATCGTCGGTATTTCGAAGATGGGCGAGCCGACGAGTTCCTCCATCGCGGCATGGACGCGGTCGGGGGCGTGGACGCCGAGGATGGCGGGCAGGCCGACGCATTCGGCGTCACCGACGACCGCCCGGATCCGCTCGGCCAGCCGCTCCCGCGTGGCGCGGACCTCGAGGGCGCGCGCCATCACTTCCGGATGGGCCTCGCCGCCGCCGTCCATGTCCGGGAAGCCGAGGCGAGCGGCCCGCAGAGCCGGCCAATCGGCGGCGAAGTTCGCCACGAATTCCGCGGCGCTGAAGCCGACCAGCCCGACGAGGTCGATGATCACGGTCCGCTTCCCGTCCGCCAGCGCCGCGACGCCCGCGGCCATGGTGGCGGGGATCGAACAGGTCGTCTTGGCGAGACCCGTGGGCAGCAGAGCGCGGACGTTGCCCGCGCCGGGCGCGACATAGGCGATGCCGAGTTCGCCGATCGCCTGCGTGAAGCGCCGGAAGGCCCGTTCGATCGTCGCGCGCGGCATGCGGGCGAGCGGATGGCCGGGCCAGTTCGCTTCGAGGTCGGCGAGCGCCGCCCAGGGATCGGCGATCGGACGGCCTCCGTCATAGCCGATGAGATCGAAGTAGCCGGTGGTGTAGGACAGCGCTCCGGCGTGGCCGAGTTGGAGCGCCTCGATGCCGCGATCGAGGCAGAAGACGGCCGCGGCGAAACCGGCGAGGCCGGTGCCGATGATGGCGACGTCGGTGGTGATGCGACGGGGTTCTGCGGTCATGTCGGTTCGCCGTCCTCACCATGGGCGTCGATCAGATCGAGACCCGACAATCCGCAGTGCAGCGTCTCGGCGAGTTCGGCCTGCGGCATCTGCGCCCCCCACAGCACCGGTCGCGTGCCCTTGAACCGCTCGGCGAGGAAGTCGCGCATCAGCGCCAATCCCTCGCGCCCGGTGTAGGTGCCGCGGTCGTAGAGATGCGAAGTGACGCGCATCGAACAGAAGGACCCCTGGCATGTACCCTTGCCGATGCGGCTGCGGAGGCCGATGGCTCTCAGCGGCATGCGCGGTTCGGCGCCCGGTGTCCCATCCAGGACGGCGTCGACCGTCGACTTCGGCACCATCTCGCACTCGCAGAGAATGCTGTCCGCCGGATTCTTGTTGGCGATCCAGACCTTGGCCGAATGGCCGGGTTCGGTCCAGCTCAGCCGCTCGAGCGCCGGCAGCGGCTCTGTGGCCGTCCGGCACGGCTCACGGTTGGCGAGGCGGGCGGCGACGAGATCGCCGGTGCGCTCGGCCATCAGGCGGAAGGTCGTCAGCTTGCCGCCGGCGATGGTCGCGAAGTTCTCGAGCCCCTGGTCGAGATGATCGAACAGGGTGAAGCCGCGGCTCGCCTTACGGCCGTCGCCGTCGCCTCCGGCGGGAAGGATGAGCGGCCTGACCCCGGCGAAGGCCCGGATCAAACGGGTGTGTGCGAGCGCCGGGATCAGCGCCGCGCCCTCCTCGATGTTGCGGTCCACCTCTTCGGGGGTCGGGCGGACGACGTCGAGGTTCGTGATCGTGTCCGAGGTGGTGCCGAGAATCGACACGGTGCCGCCGGGCACGAGGATGTCTCCGTCGCCGGGTGGGCGCAGCCGGTTGACGACGCGACGGGTCAGCCGGGTGTTGGCGATGACCAGCGTTCCCTTGGACCAGAGCACCCGCACGTCGTCGCAGCCGGCGAGTCGCGCCACCGCCATCGACCAGGCGCCGGCGGCGTTGACGAACTGCCGCGCGTGGATCGTCACCGCTTCGCCGCTGCGGGTGTCGCGGCAGCGCGCGGCGAGGATCCGGCCGCCCATGATGTCGAAGCCGACCACTTCGGTGTGCGGCAGGAACAGGCTCTCGGCGAGGCGGCCGGCGTCGGCGACCTGCTCGATGGTCAGGCGGAACGGGTCGATGGTGGCGTCCGGCACGGCGCAGGCGGCGATGGCGCGCTCCGAGACGGCCGGCTCCATCCGCCGGACCTCGGCGAGGTCGAGCGGTATGCAGGCGATGCCGGCGGCGGCGCAGCGCCCGGGAAAGCGCTCGGCGAAGCCCGGGTCGTCGCCCTCGACCGCGACGAAGAGGCCGCCGCAATCGTCGATCGCCCGTGGCGCCATGCGTTTGAGGATCTCGCCCTCGATGCGGCATTCGGCGGCGGTCTCGGTGTCGCCGGAGGCGTAGCGTCCGCCGCTGTGCAGCAGGCCGTGGTTGCCGCCCGAGGCGCCGGACGCGAGATCGCCGCGATCGATCAGGATGCCGCGGATGCCCCGCAACGCCAGATCGCGCAGGATTCCGCAGCCGGTGACGCCGCCACCGATGACGAGAACGTCCGCGTCGTACCTCATTGCGCCAACCCCACGTCCTGAAGGTCGGGGCCGAGATACTTGCGCTCGTCGGCGCCGAGGATGCCGAGCGAAAGGCAGATCAGCGTCCAGAAATGTACCACCTGATAGTCGCCGCCGTAGTGGTGCGCGAGGTCTTCCATCTGCGAATGGCAGTTGTGGCAGGGGT
>JAOTSD010000033.1 GCA_030247555.1 Siculibacillus sp.
CTTCGCTCTCGGCTGGTCGGCCTGCTTCATCGGCGCGATGAAGGTCGTGGCGTCGAAGATGAAGGTCGCGCTGCCCGCCGATCTCTCGGTCACCGGTTCGGTCGGCATCGGCCCGACCTCGACCGGCTTCGGCATCGAGGCCGAGCTGAAGATCTCGCTCCCCGGCCTCGATCGCGCCGTGGCGCAGTCGATCGTCGACGCCGCCCACCAGGTCTGCCCTTATTCCAACGCCACCCGCGGCAACATCGAGGTCACCCTGACGCTCGTCTGATCGCTCGCACCACACCGAAACGCGAAACGGGCGCCGGAGATCCCTCTCCGGCGCCCGTCGCATGTTCCAGCAGGGCTCGCGCCGATCACGCCGCGGTCAGCTTCGCCATCACCTCGTCGGAGATCTCGAAGTTGGTGAAGACGTTCTGCACGTCGTCGTCGTCCTCGAGCATGCCGATCAGCTTCATCAGCGTCGTCGCCTTCTCCTCGTCGACCGGAACGGTGTTCTGCGGCCGCCAGTTGGGCTTGATCGACGAGGCCGGGCCGAGCGCCGCTTCGAGCGCCTTGGACACCTCGGACAGTCCTTCGAAGGTGGTCAGGATGGTATGGTTCTCCTCGTCGGTGACGACGTCGTCGGCCCCCGCCTCGATCGCCGCCTCGAGGATCGCATCGGTAGACCCGGCCGAGAGCGGATAGACGATCTCGCCGACCCGGTCGAAGGAGAAGGAGACGGAACCCGTCTCGCCCAGCGCCCCGCCGAACTTGGTGAAGGCGGCGCGCACCGCCCCGCCGGTACGGTTGCGGTTGTCGGTCAGCGTCTCGACGATCACCGCCGTGCCGCCCGGGCCGTAGCCTTCGTAGCGCACCATCTCGTAGGTCTCGGCGTCGGAGCCGGTGGCCTTCTTGATCGCCCGCTCGATGTTGTCCTTGGGCATGTTCTCGGCGCGGGCGTTGAGGATGGCGAGCCTCAGCTTGGCGTTCATCCCCGGATCGCCGCCGCCGTCCTTGGCCGCCACCGTGATCTCGCGGGCGAGCTTGGAGAAGAGCTTGGAGCGGACTTTGTCCTGCTTGCCCTTCCGATGCATGATGTTCTTGAACTGTGAATGTCCGGCCATGGCTCTCGTCTCTCGGTCGGTCAGGCCCCGCGCCCCGCGTTCGACATCACCTCCACCTGCGCCTCGAACGGGCGCGAGGCCCGTCGGACACGGCGAGGACGACACGGATCGCTCCGGCGCGGGCCACTCGCGAAGTCGGAAATCGGTGGTGCTTATAGGCGTCTCCGTCCCGGAAATCCAGCCGGGGAGCGGAAACGAGGCGCCATCGGGGAAAATACGTCCATTCCGGCGAGCGCCGCGACCGATCTTTACCTCACGGTAACCCTGCGCCCTCACATTTCAATAGATATTCCAGATATTGGTTCGCGCGACCGAGACGTTTCGAACGGCATCGGTCGAGGAAAGGAAATGCGATGTTCGGCAGGTTCGCCCGGCGGGACGCCCCCGCCCCCATTCCGCCTCCCGACACCGATCCGCTCGGCGCCGCCACCCTGCGCGCCATGCTCGACCAGATGCCGGTCAACGTCCTGCTCGCCGATCCGCGGACCGGCGACATCGTCTTCGTCAATCGGACGAGCGTCGAGACGCTGAAGTCCATCCGCCACGAGTTGCCGGCCGGTGTCGATCCGGAGAAGCTCACCGGCCGCTCGATGGACGTCTTCCACCAGAACCCGTCGCACCAGCGCCGCATCGTCGCCGATCCCAAGAACCTGCCCTGGCGTGCCCGTATCCGCCTCGGCAAGGAGAGCCTCGACCTGCGCGCCTCCGCCATCGTCGGCGCCGGCGGCACCTATCTCGGGGTGATGGTCACCTGGTCGGTGGTCACCGGACTGACCGCAGCGGTGGAAACGTTCGAGACCCGGGTCAGGGGCGCCATCGACACCGTCGCGGGCGCCGTCGGCTCGCTCCGGGACCACGCCGACGGCATGCGGCGCATCGCCGGCGAGACCCTCACCCAGGCGAGCTCGTCGGCCGATGCCGCCCACACCGCCACCACCGACGTGGAGAGCGTCGCGGCGGCCGTCCACGAACTCGACGCTTCGATCGCCGAGATCTCGCGCCAGGCCACGATCTCGGCCGAAGTCGCCCGCGGTGGCGTCGTCCACGCCGGCGATGCGCGCGACAAGGTGCAACGCCTCACCGAGGCTTCCGAGAAGATCGGCCACGTCGTCGGCCTGATCCAGGACATCGCCTCGCAGACCAATCTCCTCGCCCTCAACGCCACCATCGAGGCGGCACGCGCCGGCGAGGCCGGCCGCGGCTTCGCCGTCGTCGCCGCCGAGGTCAAGAACCTCGCCGGCCAGACCACTCGAGCCACCGAAGAGATCACCGGCCAGATCCGGACCATCCAGGCCGCCACCCGCGACGCGGTCGCCTCGATGGCCGAGATCTCGACCACCATCGACCGCATGAACGAGGTGTCGAGCGGCATCTCCGCCGCCGTCGAGGAACAATCGGCCACCACGGCCGAGATCGCCCGCTCGGTCGCCGATGCCGCCGCCGGCACCCGGGCCGTCGCCGCCACCATGGCCAATCTGCAGAACGAAGCCCACGAGACCGGCCGCTCCGCCGAGAGCGTCGCCGCGGCGGTCGCCTCCACCGGGCACGAGACCGAGGTCATGCGCACCGAGATCGGCCACTTCATCGAGGTGATCAAGAAGATCTGACGCGGGGCTCCCCCTCCCGCGGAAGCGTGTCGGCCGCCCATCGGGCGGCCGATGCGGTTTCCATTGGGGGCCGCCCTCAGAACCGCGGTTCGACCTGCGCCAGCCGGCCGCCGAGCCGGATCGGTTGGATCGACCGGGCGAGGCCGGTCGCCTCGTCGATCTCCACCGCCACGCCGCACAGCGTCGCCTCGCCACCGGCCGGCTCGAAGCGGGCGCGGCCGATCTTGGAGGTGAAGCGATTGATCGGTTCGTCCTTCTCCATGCCGATGACGCTGTCGTAGTCGCCGCACATGCCGGCATCGGTCAGATAGGCGGTGCCGCCGGGCAGGATCTGGTGATCGGCGGTCGGCACGTGGGTGTGGGTGCCGACGACGAGGCTCGCCCGCCCGTCGACGAAATGCGCCATCGCCTGCTTCTCGCTCGACGCCTCGGCGTGGACGTCGACCACCACCGCGTCGGCCTGTTCGGCGAGCGGACAGGCGTCGAGCTCGCGCTCCACCGCGGCGAAGGGATCGTCGAGCGGATCCATGAAGATCCGCCCCATGACGTTCATCACCAGAACACGGGCGCCGTTCCTCGCCACGAAGAGATTGGCGCCGCGCCCCGGCGTGCCGTTCGGATAGTTGACCGGGCGCAGCAGCCTCGGCTGGCGCTCGATGAAGATCAGGGCCTCGCGCTGGTCCCAGGCGTGGTTGCCGAGGGTGATGACGTCGGCACCGGCGTCGATCAGGTCCCGGGCGATCTCCTCGGTGATGCCGAAGCCGCCGGCGGCGTTCTCGCCGTTGACCACGACGAAGTCGAAACCATGGGTCTCGACCAGTCCGGGCAGCCGATCGACCACCACCTTGCGGCCGGCACGGCCGACGACGTCGCCGAGGAAGAGCAGTCTCATGAGGCATCTCCGGCGGGCACGATCGGCCCGTCTTCGGTGAGGATCAGATCGAGGCGGCGGTCGTGCGCCTCTTCGGGAACCCGGGCGACCTCCTGAGCGGCGAAGCCGAGTCCGATCTTGAGCACCGGCCGCGACCGCTCGAGCCGCGCCAGCACCCGGTCGTACCAGCCGCCGCCGTAGCCGATGCGCCCGCCGCGCCGGTCGAAGGCGGCGAGCGGCATCAACAGCACCGTCGGGTCGACTTCTTCCGCCTCCGCCGCCGGCTCCGAGAGCCCGAAGGCGGCCGGCACCAACCGGTCGCCCGCCGTCCATCGCCTGAAGACCATGGCGGATCGATCGGCGAGGAGAGCCGGCAGCGCCAGAGGATGGCCACGCACCGCCAACCGCGCCATCGCCGGACGCGGATCGATCTCGCCGCGGATCGGCCAGAAGCCGGAGACGATCGACCCGGACGGCAGCGCCAGATCCGTGATCAGATCGGCGATGCGCTCTCCCGCACGAGCGCGATGCTCCGGCGCGAGACGGTCGCGACGGGCGAGCGCGTCGCGGCGCAGGGCGTCCTTGGTGGCGATGGGAAGGTCGGCGGCGCCGTCGGCGGGCGGATCGATCAACGGCGGAACCGAGTCACGAGGAGAGAGAGCGACGAAGCCACCTCGACCGATGGAGGTATCGATCCCGGGAAACCTACAGCGTAGGTGGGCGCCGTTTGGAAAGGCCCACGGGCCGATCCAGGTACAGCTCCCGTTCGGATCGATAAGGCCCCGGGGATGCAAACTCCTGTCGCATCGCGCAGCCTCGTCGCCCGACAATATAGGGCGTGACGGCGAAAACCGCCATGGGGATCCCCGCCGCCGGCGCGCCGCACATCGGCGACGCGACCGACTCAGCGCTTCGGTTCGAGCGCCGCGGCGAGGTCCTCGATGCGCGCCACCGTCTCGTCGACCCGCCGGGCGATCTCGGCCTCGACCTGATCGCGCCGCTCGATCACCGCCGCCCGCGTCTCGCGAAGCGAGCGGTTCTCCGCCTCGAGGCTCTTCAGCCGGCGCTGGGTCTCGGCCAGTTCGTCCATCACCATCACCGCCGCCATGACGGTGAGGCGCTGGTCGCCGATCTCGCCGAACGAGCCGCGCAGGGAGTGGATCGTGTCGTCGAGCCGCTGGGCGAGGCCCTGCAGATGCGCCTCCTGGCCGTCCTCGCAGGCCATGCGGTAGATCTTGCCGTTGATGGTGACGCTCACCTGGGCCATCGCTCCGCCGTCCTCACCCGCCGTGCGCGTCGAGGACGGCGCGGATCGATTCCATCGCCGCCACCAGACGGCGCGACACTTCGCGGTTGGTGTCCTCGAGCCGGGTGGAGCGAGCCTTCTCCTGATCGAGATCCTGGGCGATGCGCGAACGGTCCTCACCGAGGCGGACGATCTCCTCCTCGAGCGTTGCGGCCGACCGGTCGACCTCGAACCGCCGCTCGGCCGCCGCCTCCAGCCGCTCCATCGCCGCCGCCAGCCGCCCCAGAGCCGCCTCGAGGGCAGGTGCCTGAACCATTCGCCGTCTCCCGCCTCCCCGCGAGTACCCGATCGAACCCGCCGCCTCTCGTCGCAGAATCGGCGGGGCACCTCCCCCGTCCATCGGGTGCGAGCGACCGACGATACGACGCCCCATGAGGCTCTTCGACGCAGGGTGCGCCGAGATTTCGGCGCTCGCGATGCGCCGCGCCGACTCGGAGCCGGCTCCTCTCGGCGAATTTAGGCTTCGCCCAAACGCGCGGTCAATGGCTGGCCGATTGATCGGAAGTTTCATTCGAAGAATTAATTTCACTTTGACGGAGAAGAGCTTGCCGGCGGTGCCGCACCCCCTCCGCGACCTCCGCCTCACCACTTTCCGCTACGGCAGAATCCCCACCGTGACCACCTGCCCGAGGTGCGTTGGAATCGATTGAAGAGCACGTTCGCGGGCTCCGCCGGATTGACACACCCCCCTCGCCTGCTATCAGTGCCGCGGAACCGCGGCCGAAGCGGGAATTCGTCGTTCCGAACGGCGGATCGACAGTCTTCGTGTCGAGGAATTCGCAATCTATTTCGCAAGCGCAGCGATTTTCTTTCGCAGTGCCGCGAGAGCGCGAAGATGATCCCGGCTTCACCGGGACGTGATGATCTCGCGGTCGCCCCCGCGAGGCCAGGCCATACCGGCGACGCCGTCGCCGGCGACATCGGTTCTTCACCGGCGGGACGCCTCGTCGACCGCCGAAGACCGGGATCGGACGAAACGGCCGTGATCGATCGGCGGGACTACCGGTCGAAGCGGCGATGAAATTTGCGAGAGGAGAGCATCCATGGCGGTACGTGTTGCCATCAACGGGTTCGGTCGCATCGGTCGCAACGTTCTGCGCGCCATCGTCGAGTCGGGTCGCACCGACATCGAAGTGGTCGCCATCAACGATCTCGGTCCGGTGGAGACCAACGCCCATCTGGTGCGTTACGACTCGGTCCACGGCCGCTTCCCCGGCACCGTCACCGTCTCCGGTGACACCATCGACGTCGGCCGCGGCCCGATCAAGGTCACCGCGATCCGCAACCCGGCCGAACTGCCCTACGCCGATCTCGGCGTCGACATCGCGATGGAATGCACCGGCCTGTTCACCGCCCGTGACAAGGCGGCGGCGCTTCTGACCGCCGGCGCCAAGCGCGTCCTGATCTCGGCCCCCGGCGAGAACGCCGACCTGACCGTCGTCTACGGCGTCAACCACGACAAGCTGACCAAGGATCATCTGGTCGTGTCGAACGCCTCGTGCACCACCAACTGCCTCTCGCCCTTCGCCAAGGTCCTCAACGAGGCCATCGGCATCGAGAAGGGCATGATGACGACGATCCATTCCTACACCGGCGACCAGCCGACGCTCGACACCATGCACAAGGACCTCTACCGCGCTCGCGCGGCGGCCCTCAGCATGATCCCGACCTCGACCGGCGCCGCCAAGGCCGTCGGCCTCGTTCTGCCGGAACTGAAGGGCAAGCTCGACGGCTTCGCCATCCGTGTTCCGACCCCGAACGTCTCGGTCGTCGACCTGAAGTTCATCGCCAAGCGTCCGACCACCGTCGCCGAGATCAACGACGCCATCCGCGCCGCCGCCAACGGCAGCCTGAAGGGCATCCTCGGCTACACCGACGACAAGAACGTCTCGTCCGACTTCAACCATGATCCGCACTCGTCGGTCTTCCACACCGACCAGACCAAGGTCATGGACGGCACCTTCGTGTCGGTCCTGTCCTGGTACGACAACGAGTGGGGCTTCTCCAACCGCATGAGCGACACCGCCGTCGCGATGGCGAAGCTGATCTGATCGCCCGCACCGAAACGAAGGGCCGGTTCCCACCGGCCCTTTTTTCTCGTCAGAACTTTCGGGGAGTGGAACCATGAGCGCCTTCAAGACCCTCGACGACGCCGACGTGAAGGGCAAGCGCGTCCTCGTCCGTGTCGACCTCAACGTGCCGATGGAAGCGGGCAAGGTCACCGACGACACCCGCATCCGCGCCGTGCTGCCGACCATCACCGAGATTTCGCGGAAGGGCGGCAAGGTCGTCCTGCTCGCCCATTTCGGTCGCCCGAAGGAAGGTCCGGAGGCGAAGTACTCGCTCGCCCAGATCGTCGACGCCGTCGCCGAGCGCCTCGGCGCGCCGGTCGCCTTCGCCGCCGACAGTATCGGTCCGGTCGCGGCCGACGCCATCGCGGCGATGAAGGACGGCGACGTCCTGCTGCTCGAGAACACCCGCTTCTACAAGGGCGAGGAAAAGAACGACCCGGCCCACGTGGCGGCGCTCGCCGCCCTCGGCGACCTCTACGTCAACGACGCCTTCGCCACCGCCCACCGGGCGCACGCCACCACCGAGGGTCTCGCCCATCACCTGCCGGCCTATGCCGGCCGTTGCATGCAGGCCGAGCTCGACGCGCTGACCAAGGCGCTCGAAGCGCCGCAGCGCCCGGTCGCGGCGGTCGTCGGCGGCGCCAAGGTTTCGTCGAAGCTCGACCTCCTCGGCAATCTGGTGAAGAAGGTCGATTATCTCATCATCGGCGGCGGCATGGCCAACACCTTCCTCGCCGCCCAGGGGATCGAGGTCGGCAAGTCGCTGTGCGAGCACGACCTCGCCCCGACCGCCCGCGAGATCGTCGAGAAGGCGAAGGCCGCCGGCTGCACCGTCGTCCTTCCGGTCGACGGCGTCGCGGCCAAGGAGTTCAAGGCCGGCGCCGCCAACCGCGTCGTCGCCAACGGCGACATCGCGGCCGACGAGATGGTGCTCGACGCCGGCCCGGCCTCGGTGAAGGTGGTCGTCGACCTGCTCGCCTCGCTGAAGACGCTGGTGTGGAACGGCCCCTTCGGCGCCTTCGAGATCGAGCCCTTCGACGCCGCCACCAACACGGTGGCGCGCGCCGCCGGCGATCTCGCCGCGGCCGGCGCGCTGACCGCGGTGGCCGGTGGCGGCGACACCGTGGCGGCGCTCAACCACGCCGGCGCGGCCGAGAAGTTCACCTACATCTCCACCGCCGGCGGCGCCTTCCTCGAGTGGCTCGAGGGCAAGGCCCTGCCGGGCGTCGAGTGTCTGCGCAAGGCGTGAGTGCGCCCGCTTCGAGACGTCGGACGGCCCGGGTTCGCGCCCGGGCCGTTTCGCTTTCCGCCACACCCCTGCCCTTTTCCCCGGCGAATTGACAATCCGGCCGGGACGCGCTCGAAAGAGACCGTCTTCCGCCCGCCGAAATCCGAGGAACAGACCCCGTGGCCCGTCTCTATCTCGTCACCCCGCGCGACGTCGACGTCGCCACCTTCCCCGCGGTGCTCGACGAGGCCCTGGCGGCGGGCGACGTCGCCTCGCTGCTGATCGCGCTCGACGCCGGCTCCGACATGGCCCGCCAGCGCATCGCCGAGATCCTCACTCCCGTGGCTCAGAAGCACGGCGTCGCCGTTCTGGTGCGCAACGACACCCGCGCCGCCGGCCGCTCTCGAGCCGACGGCGTCCACGTCGACACCGGCATGGCCGATCTGAAGGCCGCGCTCGAGACCTTCCACCCCGCCGGCATCGTCGGCGCCGGCAACCTCGCCACCCGCCACGAGGCGATGGCGGCGGGCGAGACCGACACCGACTACGTCTTCTTCGGCGACCTCGACCGCCCCGAGTTCGCGGAGGGAAACCCGCGTGCCCGCGAACTCGCCGAATGGTGGGTACCGCTGTTCGAGCCGCCGGTGGTGCTCTTCGCCGGCTCGGATCTAGCCTCGCTCGACGCGGCGCTCGCCACCGGTGCCGAATTCGTCGCCCTGCGCGACGCGGTGTGGCTCCATCCCGACGGCCCGGTCGCGGCCGTCGCCGAGGCCTGCCGCCGCCTCGCCGCCACCGACTGAGGCCGGACATGCTCCGCTTCGCCCGCACGGTCCGTCTGCTCGCCGCCCTCCTCGCCGGTGTCGCCGTCCTCGCGGCTTCGGCCCCCGCCGGCGCGGCGACCGACAAGGCGAAGCCGGCCGCGGCGAAGAAACCGGAACCGGCGAAGAAGGCGAAGGCCGCTCCCGCCCTGCCCGCCGCCGTTTTCGCCCCCCTCCTCACCGGCCTGCCGAAGGCGAGCCCCGATCCCGCCCTCGTCGGCCCGACGCTCGGCGCCGCTCCGACCGACGGCGCCGACGACCCGACCGCCGACCCGGTCTTCGCCGCTTTCCAGCGCGGCCTGTGGCTCACCGCCTTCGCCGCCGCCATCCCGCGGGCCGAGGCGGGCGACCCCGCCGCCATGACCATGCTCGGTACCCTCCACGAGACCGGCCTCGGAGTGAAGATCGATCAGGTGAAGGCGGCGGAATGGTATCGCCTCGCCGCCGACCGCGGCGACCGCGAGGCCGCCGCCGCGCTGGCGCAGATGTACGTCGAAGGGCGCGGCGTGAAGCCCGATCTCGACCGCGCCGTCGACCTGCTGCGCGCCGCCGCCGCCAAGGACCAGCCCGGTGCCCTGTTCAACCTCGCCCTGATGCACCTGCGCGGCGAACTCGCCGCCCGCCCCGGCGAGGACCCGGCCGATCTCCTCGGCCGCGCCGCCGATCAGGGCAACGTCGAGGCGCAATACGCCCTCGCCTCGCTCCTCGCCGCCCCCGGCAACCCCAAGCGCGACGCCGCCGCCGCCGCCCGCTGGATGCGCGAGGCCGCACTCGCCGGCTTCGAGGCGGCCGAGGTCGAATTCGCCCTGATGCTGGCCAACGGCAAGGGGGTTCGCGCCAACCTCGCCGATGCCCTCGTCTGGTTCCGCCGCTCGGCGCTGCGCGGCAACGCCATCGGTCGCAACCGCCTCGCCCGCATGTACGCCGCCGGTCTCGGCGTCGACCCCGATCCGGTCGAGGCGTGGAAATGGCACGTCCTCGCCAAGCGCCAAGGTCTGCCCGACCTCTGGCTCGAGACCCGCCTCGCCGACATGTCCGACGCCGATCGCCGACGCGCCGAAGCCATGGCCGACGTCGTCGACGGCCTCGCCGCCCCGCCGCCGGCCGCGACGACGCCCGAGGATGCGCTCGCCCCGGCGGCATCGCCGCCCGAGAGCGCGACTTCCACGCCGGCCGCGGAACCGGCCCCCGCCCGTCCCTGACGCTTTCCGCCTTGACCCCCCGGCCGTTTCGTGATGACGAGAGGCCGATCTCGCGGGGCCCGGTCCCCGCCCGCGCCCCGGCGCACTTCCGACCCACAGGAACGTCTCATGGCCCGCTCGGCACTCCTCAACGTCATGGTCGACGCGGCCCGCAAGGCCGGCCGCTCGCTCACCCGCGACTTCGGCGAGGTCGAGAACCTCCAGGTCTCCCACAAGGGCCCGGCCGACTTCGTCTCGGCCGCCGACCGCAAGGCCGAGCAGATCGTCCGCGAGGAACTGGCCAAGGCGCGCCCGACCTGGGGCTTCCTCGGCGAGGAGGGCGGCGCCACCGAGGGCTCCGACCCGAGCCACCGCTGGATCGTCGACCCGCTCGACGGCACCACCAACTTCCTGCACGGCATCCCGATCTTCGCCGTCTCGATCGCGCTGGAGCGCAACGGTCAGCTCGTCGCCGGCGTCATCTACAATCCGGTGATGGACGAGCTCTACGTCGCCGAGCGCGGCTCCGGCGCCTTCATGAACGACCGCCGCCTGCGCGTCGCCGCCCGCCACGACCTCAAGGCCTGCGTCATCGGCACCGGCATTCCCTTCATCGGCCATGGCGACCACCCGCTGTTCATGCGCCGCATGGGCGCGGTGATGGGCGAAGTCGCCGGTATCCGCCGCTGCGGCGCCGCGGCGATCGACCTCGCCTGGGTCGCCTCCGGCCGCCTCGACGGCTTCTGGGAGCAGCCGCTCAACCCCTGGGACATGGCGGCCGGCATCGTACTGATCCGCGAGGCCGGCGGCTTCGTCTCCGACCTCGACGGCCGTGATCGCATCTTCGAAACCGGCGGCATCGTCGCCGGCAACGAGAACGTCCACCGCCGCCTCCACGCCCTGCTCGCCGGGGCCTGATCCCGTCCGGCCGAGCGGGCGACGAGAGATCGCGATGCCCGAAGCCCGCCCCTCCGCCCCGCGCATCGTCTTCGAGAACGTCTCGAAGACCTTCGCCAACGGTGTGCGGGCGCTCGCCGACGTCTCGCTCGTCGTCGCGCCGGGAGAGTTCGTATCGCTGCTCGGCCCCTCGGGGTGCGGCAAGACGACCCTGCTCCGGATCGCCGCCGGGCTCGAGATCCCCGATGCCGGGCGTCTCGATCGACCGGACCGCGAGGTCGGCTTCGTCTTCCAGGACCCCACCCTGATGCCTTGGGCGAGCGTCGCCGACAACGTCGCCCTGCCGCTGCGCTTCGCCCGCCTCGACGAACGCGAGATCGCCCCGCGCGTCATGGAGGCGCTCGCCCGCGTCGGTCTCGCGACCGTAGCCGGCGCCTTCCCACGCGAGCTCTCCGGCGGGATGCGCATGCGCGCCTCGATCGCCCGCGCCCTCGTCACCCGCCCGCGCATCCTGCTCTTCGACGAACCTTTCGCCGCCCTCGACGAGATCGGGCGCTTCGCCCTCGACCGCGAACTCCACGAACTCTCCGCCCGAGAGCGTCTGACCGTGATCTTCGTCACCCACTCGGTCTACGAAGCGGTGTTCCTCTCGTCGCGCGTCGTGGTGATGGCGGCGAACCCGGGCCGCATCGTCGGCGAGACGTCGATCGCCTTCGCCGGGCCGCGCGACGAGACTTTGCGCGACCGCGCCGAGTTCACCGCCGCCTGTTCCGAGGTTTCGGCGAAGCTGCGTGACGCGATGACCGCCCCGTCCACCGTCGACCGCGCCGGAACGAAGGATTAGTCTGTGGACAGGCGGGGCGGTCGTCACGATCGTCACGAAACCGTTATGCTCCGCGGATAGGTGTCGACCATGACCTTTCAGCACCGCAAATCCGTCACGCACCGTCTCGCCATGGCCGCCAAGGCACACCGCGCCCGCTCCGGCGCCCATCTGGCGCGCATCGGTCTCCACGCCGGCCAGGAAGCGGTCCTGAAGGCGCTCGCCGAGGAGGACGGCCGCACCATGAGCCAGCTCGCTCAGGTGCTCGGGGTCCAGCCGCCGACCGTCACCAAGATGGTGTCGCGCCTCTCGGCGCAGAATCTGCTGAAGCGCGTCCCCTCCGAGACCGACGGCCGCCTCGCGCGCGTTCATCTCACCGATGAAGGGCGCGGCAGGATCGACGAGATCGACCGCATCTGGAAGCGCATCGAGCGCGAGGCGCTCGCCGGTTTCGACGACAAGGACCGCAAGAAGCTGCGCAAGCTGCTGCGCGCCGTCGAGCGCAACCTCACCCTCCAGCTCGACGCCCTCGACGAAGTCGAAGTCGCCGAGGAGCCCGAGGACGATCCGGAGGAGTGATCTCCCCGGCACTCGCGGCCCGCATGGCAGCCAAGCGCCCGCCGAGCCGGATGAGTGCTGGACCGCGCCCACCCATGGGTCTACGTGGTTCCACGAGCGAAGCGCGGACATCTCCGCTTCGCCGATGGCGCACGCCCGCCGACGGGCGATCGGGCCGGCGGAGATTGCCCATGACCTCGAAGGTTCGGTCGGACGGAACGACGACGCGTGACGCGGCGGACGATCCGTCGCGACGTCTGGTCGGCATCGGGTTGATGATGGGCGCGCTCGTCTGCTTCACCGCCATCGACACCTCGGCGAAATGGCTCTCCCACTCGCTGCCGGCGCTCGAAGTGACCTTCTTCCGCTATCTCGTCGCCTTCGTCCTCTCCGCCATCGTCTTCAATCCGATCACCGCCCGTCACGCCTGGCGAACCCGGCGACCGTGGCTGCAGATCCTGCGCGCCCTCTTCCTGCTCGGCTCGACCGCCTTCAACTTCATGGCGTTGCGCCACCTGCAGCTGGCCGAAACGATGTCGATCGTCTTCGGCGTGCCCTTCATGGTGGCGGTGCTGTCGGGCCCGTTGCTCGGCGAGACGGTCGGCGGTGTGCGCTGGGCGGCGATCGCCGTCGGCTTTCTCGGGGTGTTGCTGGTCACCCGACCGGCGCCGGGCCACTTCGACCCGGCGATGGCCTGGGCCTTCGCCGCCGCCGGCTGCTACGCCGGTTACGTCCTCGTCACCCGCATGCTGTCCGGCCTCGACTCGGCGGCGAGCCTGCTGCTCATCCCCGCCGGCGCCGCCGTGGTGATGGTCGCGCCTTTTCTTCCGTCGGTGTGGGTGATGCCGGCGGGGCCACTCGAATGGACGCTGCTGGTGGTCACCGGCCTCGCCGGCGCCACCGGGCATTTCCTGCTGATCCTCGCCTACATTCGTACCCCCGCATCGGCGCTGTCGCCCTTCATCTATTTCCAGATCGTCTGGATGACGCTCTCCGGTTGGCTGGTCTTCGGCGACGTGCCCGGAGCCTGGACCATCGCCGGGGCTTCGGTGGTCATCGCCAGCGGCCTGTGGCTGGTCCATATCGAACGGGGGCGACGAAACGTCGCCGCCGAGCCGACACGCTGAGACCTCCGAAAAGCGCGAGATCTCGCGCGGGTACAGGTATGTTGTTGCGATGGGCGGTGGGTTCCTGCACAAGGAAGCCGGGCGACGCGTGGCCGTGTGCGCCCGGTTCCGAATGAGCGATGGTCGGTGCGATGGATAGTGGTGGTGCGACGCCCAAGCGGCGACTGACGTTGGCGATGATCGCGGAGAAGCTCGACCTCTCCACCGCGACGGTGTCGCTGGCGCTGCGCAACTCGCCGCTGGTGGCGGAGGAAACGCGCAAGCGCGTCCACACCCTCGCCGAGGAACTCGGCTACATCTACAACCGCTCCGCCGCCTCGCTGCGCACGGCGCGCACCAACATCGTCGGGCTGGTCGTCCACGACATCCTCAATCCCTATTTCGCCGAGCTGGTCGCCGCGGTGGAGAACGAACTCGGCCTCCACGGCCAGACCGTCATCCTCTACAACCACGGCGACGACCCGCAGCGCCAGCGCGTCTTCCTCGAGACGCTGCTGCAGTACCGCGCCGACGGCATGATCCTGTGCCCGGCCGCCGGCTCCAAGGCCAGCGACGTCTCGCGCATCGTCGAGGCCGGCCTGCCGACCGTGCTCATCGCCCGCGAACTCCACGACCTCGCCGACGTGCCGGTGATCCGCGGCGACGATCGCGTCGGCCTGCGCCGCGCCGTCGAGCATCTGATCTCCCTCGGCCATCGCCGCATCGCCCTGGTCGGCGGCCAGCAGGACTCGTCGTCGGCCTCCGAGCGCCGCGCCGGCTACGAGGACGCCCTCACCGCCCACGGCCTGCCGGTCGACCCGAAGCTCGAGTTCCCCGCCGCCTCCAGCCGCCGCGCCGGCCGCGACATCTGCGGCGACGTGCTGGCGGCCGAGCCGACCGCCATCGTCTGCTTCAACGATCTCCTCGCCTTCGGCATGATGATGGAGCTGAAGCGCCGCGGCCTCGAGCCCGGCCAGGACATCTCGCTCACCGGCTACGACGACATCGACGAGGCCTCGGTGTGGTCACCCGGCCTCACCTCGGTGTGGAACGGTCAGCAGGAGGTCGGCCGCCTCGCCGCCCTGACCCTGCTCGACGTCGTCTCCGGCCATCCGCCGAAAGAGATGCGGGCGCTGGTCGAACCCGAGTTGCGCATCCGCGAGACCACCTGCCCGCCGAAGGCGTGAGCGGTCCACGCGCGCCGGCGACCACCGCCGACGGAGACGCGAACGGCGCGCCGCGAGGCGCGCCGTCGTCGTTTCGGCGCGAAGGAACCGTCACCCGCAGTCGGCGACCAGACCGACCGCCTCGATCGCCGCCACCAGCGCCGCCTCGTCGTTGTCGGAAGTGTCGCCCGACATGCCGCAGCCGCCGACGAGCCCGCCGTCGCGATCGCGGATCAGCACGCCGCCCGGCACCGGCACCGCGCCGCCCGCATCGGAGAGAAGGCCGGCGAGACCGACGAAGAAGTGCGGTCGCTCGACCGCGATCGAATTGACCCGCCGGCCGCCGGAGCCGAACTTGACGCAGACGTTGGCCTTTCCGAGCGCCACCTCCCACCGCAGGATCGGGCAACCGTCTTCCGATGCCGCCGCCTTGAGCGAGCCGCGGGCGTCGAGCACCACAACCGCCATCGGCTTGAAATGACGCTCGCGCGCAACCTGCAGCGAGCGGGTGACGATGGCCTGGGCGGTTTCGAGAGTGAGTTCGGTCATGGATCGGATCCGTCCTTGGAACGAGGAAGACGGGGCGCACCGCCCCGCCGGGTCACCGCGACCGTCGCACGACCGCGGCGGGATGGGAAATCGCTTCGCCGCCGCCGCTCATCCGATTTCGCTCGTGCCCGGTCCGGCGAGTTTCTCCGGGCGCGGCCCGCCGGTCGCCCAGTCCAGGAGCTCGACGGTATGGAGGATCGGCGTACCGGTGCCGGAGGCGATCTGCATGATGCAGCCGATGTTGCCGGCGGCGATCGCCTCGGCCCCGGTGGTGGCGATGTTCGCCACCTTGCGGTCGCGCAACCGGGTGGCGAGCTCGGCCTGCAGGATGTTGTAGGTGCCCGCCGAGCCGCAACAGACGTGGCTCTCCGGCACCGGCACGACGTCGAACCCCGCCTTCGCCAGCAGTTCCATCGGCAGCGTCGTGATCTTCTGCCCGTGCTGCATCGAGCAGGCCGAATGGTAGGCGAGCTTCGGCCGCACGCCCGGCACCACCGCACCGGCGAGATCGAGTTCGGCCAGCACCTCGGTCACGTCGCGAGCGATCGCCGCCACTTTCGCCGCCTTCGCCGCGAGCTCGGGATCGTTGCGGAACATGTGGCCGTAGTCCTTGACCGTGGTGCCGCAGCCGGAGGTGTTGATGACGATCCGGTCGAGCCCGCCCGCCTCCATCTCGGCCGTCCAGGCCTCGATGTTGCGCGCCGCATGGGCGTGGCTGCGCGCCTCCGCCCCCATGTGATGGTCGAGCGCACCGCAACAACCGACGTTCTTCGCCACCACCACCTCGACCCCGAGCCGGGTGAGGAGTCGGATCGTCGCTTCGTTGATGCCGGGGTCGAGCGCCGGTTGGGCGCATCCGTTGAGCACCGAGACGCGCATCCGCCGCGCCCCGGTCGCCGCGATCACCTGCGGCCGTTCGACCGACGACGGTCGCGCCAGACGCGGCGGCAGCAGTCCGAGCGAGGCCGTGAGCCGCCGCGCCACCGCGCCGAGCGGCAGGGTGAGCCGCGCCGGAAGCCGCCCCGCCATCCTCGCCGCCGGCCCGGCGAGCCCCGTCGCCCGACCGACCGCGGTCGTGACTCGAATGCCGGTGCGCAGCGTCGCCGCGCCGATCAGCGCCAGCCGGAACAGCGTCGGCCGCGTCAACACGATCGACAGGCCCCGCCTCATCACCCGATCGAGCAGGGGCCGGCGGAAGGTCTTCTCGACATGGGCGCGGGCGTGATCGACGAGATGCATGTAGTCGACACCCGACGGGCAGGTGGTCGTGCAGGAGAGGCAGGAGAGGCAGCGGTCGAGGTGCATCACCGTTTCGGCGTCGGCCGGTCGCCCCGTCTCCAGCATCTCCTTGATCAGCCAGATCCGGCCCCGCGGACTGTCGAGTTCGTCGCCGAGTTCGAGGAAGGTCGGGCAGGTCGCGGTGCAGAAGCCGCAGTGGACGCACTTGCGCAGGATCTTCTCGGCGAGCGCCGTGTCGGGATCGGCGAGCAGGTGGGGCAGGAAATTAGTCTGCATCGCCTCAGACTCCCTCGACCATCCGCCCGGGATTGAACAGGCCGTCGGGATCGAAGGCCCTCTTCACCCGCGCCGTGAGCGCCGCCAGCGCCGCCGGTTGCGGGTGGAAGGGCGCCACCCCGGCCCGAACCGCCTCCGCCGCCCGGATCAGCGTCGCGTGGCCGCCGATCGCCTCGACGGCGCGGCGCACCACGGCGGCGGCGGCGTCCGCGGCCGGCTCGACCGCCATCCAGACCTCGCCCCCGGCCCAATCCCAGAAGTGCCCGACGATCGGAACGCCGCTCGTCCGGATCGCCTCCACCGCCGCCGCCCCGGCGCTCGGCGCCACCGAGATCCGCCACACCTGACTCTCGCCGCCGGCGATCGGCGCCGCCTCCCGCAAGGAGGCCCAGAGGGCGCGCGAGGCATCCTCGCCGAGGATCTCGATCGCCCCCCGACCGCGCCAACGCGCCACCAGATCGGCCTCGCGGCTGGCCACCGACACCGCCGGCCCCTCCAGCCGGAACAACGTCGCCGCCACGTCGCCGAAGGGCCCGGCGAGGCCCGCCGGCAGGTGCGCCACCGAGGAGACCTCCTGCGGACTGCCCGAGGCCTCGCGCAGCAGCGCCAGCCCGGCCCGATCATCGAGACCGAGGATCGCCACCGTCTCCTCGGTCTCCGCCCGGGGCAGGACCTTGAGCGTCACCTCGGTGAGCACCGTGAGCGTTCCGAAGGACCCGGTGACCAGCTTGGAGAGGTCGAAACCTGTGACGTTCTTCATCACCCGCCCGCCCGACTTGAAGGCGTCGCCGAAACCGTTGACGCCCCGGAAGCCGAGCAGATGATCGCGCGCCGAGCCGACCTTGAGCCGCCGCGGCCCCGCCGCGCCGACGCCGACCAGCCCGCCGATCGTCCCCGCCCCGGCCGTGTGGCCGAAGAGGGCGGAGTGATCGATCGGCTCGAAGGCCATCTCCTGGTTCGACAGGGCGAGCGTGCCGGCGATCTCGGAGAGCGAGGTGCCGGCGCGGGCGGTGAGCACCAGTTCCGAGGGCTCGTAGAGGGTGATGCCGGTCATCTCGGAGAGATCGACGCGGGTCGGCGCCTCGACCGGACGGCCCAGCGCCCGCCGGGTACCGCGGCCGACGATCTCGATCGGCGCCCTCCGGTCGCGGGCCTCGCGGACGATCTCGACGAGATCCGTCTCGTCGCGGGGAGTGAGGGTCGCCATGCCTCAGAACCTCGGAATGTCGGGAAAGGGCAGTTCGCCGGAGCGCACGTGCATGAAACCCATCTCGGCGCAACGATGGAGCGTCGGGAAGACCTTGCCGGGGTTGAGCCGGTGGTCCTCGTCGAAGGCGCACTTGACCCGCATCTGTTGGGCGAGGTCGACCTCGTCGAACATCTCGCCCATCAGATCGCGCTTCTCGACGCCGACTCCGTGCTCGCCGGTCAGTACCCCGCCGACCTCGACGCAGAGCCTGAGGATGTCGGCGCCGAAGGCCTCGGCCTTCGCGGTGTCGCCGGGGATCGACGCGTCGTAGAGGATCAGCGGATGGAGATTGCCGTCGCCGGCATGGAAGACGTTGGCGACGCGGAGCCCGTGCTTGGCGGCGAGCTCGTCCATCCGCGACAGCACCTTCGCCAGTTCCTTGCGCGGGATGGTGCCGTCCATGCACAGATAGTCGGGTCCGATGGCGCCCACCGCCGGGAAGGCGTTCTTGCGACCGAACCAGAAGCCCAGCCGCTCCGCCTCGGAACCCGAGACGCGCACCGAGGTGGCGCCGCGCGCCCGGGCGATCTTCGCCACTTCTTCGGTCAGATGGTCGACCTCGGCCGGAGTTCCGTCGAGTTCGACGATGACCAGACCATCGGCGTCGCGCGGATAGCCGCAGGGCTTGAACGCCTCGGCCGCGTCGATCGCCGCCTTGTCCATCATCTCCATGCCGCCGGGGATGATCCCCTCGGCGATGATCGCCGCGACGCAGTCCGCCCCCTCCCCCACGGTCGGGAAGCCGAGCAGCACGCCGCGCGCCACCTGCGGCTTCTGCAGGATGCGCACCGTCACCTCGGTGATGACCCCGAGCAGCCCCTCCGAGCCGGTGATCACCCCCATCAGATCGTAGAGATCCGCATCGAGATGCTTGCCGCCGAGGCGGATCACCTCGCCACCCATCAGCACCATCTCGAGCCCGAGGAGGTTGTTGGCGGTCAGCCCGTACTTGAGGCAGTGCACCCCGCCGGCGTTCTCGGCGACGTTGCCGCCGATCGAGCAGGCGATCTGCGAGGACGGATCGGGGGCGTAGTAGAAGCCCCTGTGGGCGACGGCGTTGGAGATGGCCAGGTTCGTCACCCCCGGCTGCACCACGGCGCAGCGGTTGTCGAAATCGACGTCGAGGATGCGGTTGAACTTCGACATGCCGAGCAGGATGCCGTCGGCGAGCGGCAGCGAGCCCCCCGACAGCGACGTTCCCGAACCGCGCGGCACCACCTTCACCTTCATCTCGTCGGCGAGCTTCAGGACGCCCGAGACCTCCGCCACCGTTTCCGGCAGCACCACCACCAGCGGCGGCTGCCGATACATGGTCAGCGCGTCGCACTCGTAGGCGGAGAGCTCGCGGGGGAGATGGATGACGTTCTGCGGCCTCACGATCGCCTGCAGCCGCGCGACGATGTCGTCGCGTTGCTCCATGATCGCCGGCTCGGGCAGGGGCATCAGCAGCGACATGGCCGTTCTTCTCGTTGCCGGTCGTTTTCTTGGTCAGAATTCCTTACCATGGCAGATCGATCGCGTCGACGGGATGCGTGCGGGCGACGACGCGTCGAATCGACATCGCCCACTCTCATCGATCCCGCTTTCCAACGCCATCGCCATGCGGCGAAGGATGCGGTGGAGAGAGGCGGCGCGCGCAGATCACGACGCCGGAGTAGCCGGGATGCCCGCGACGCACGGGCTACCTCCCCCCTTGCGGGGGAGGGTCGGGGGGGTCGGTGCCGCGGCCGCGCCCCTTCCCGTTCCACGGAGGCTCGGCGGCCGATGGTCTCTCGACCTCTCCTCCCCGTCATCCCCGGGCTCGACCCGGGGACCCATCGGCCGTCCCCGGACGGGAGCCTCCGCCGGGTTGCCGGGTCGAGCCCGGCAATGACGGAGAATGGGGAGAGGCGGAGCCCCCTCACCCGAGCGCCTTCGCCTCCCGCCGGAACTTGGTCAGCAGGAACTCCGTGTAGCCGTTGGGCTGCGTCCGTCCCTCGAAGACCAGCGCCAGCGCGGCGCGGAAGGCCGGGCCGTCGTAGGCCGGCGCCATCGGCCGATAGAGGGGATCGCCGGCGTTCTGGCGGTCGACCACCAGCGCCATCCGCTTCATCGTCTCGGTGACCTGCGCCTCGGTGGTGATGCCGTGGCGGAGCCAGTTGGCGATGTGCTGCGACGAGATCCTGAGGGTTGCCCGGTCCTCCATCAGGCCGACGTCGTGGATGTCCGGCACCTTGGAGCAGCCGACACCGAGATCGACCCAGCGCACGACGTAGCCGAGGATGCCCTGGGCGTTGTTGTCGAGCTCCTCCTGGACCGCGTCGGGCGCGAAGTTCGAGGTGGCGAGCGGCAGGGTCAGGATGTCGTCGAGGCTCGCCCGCGTCCGCCCGGCGATCTCCCTCTGACGCTCGGCGACCGAGACGTCGTGATAGTGCAGCGCGTGCAGCGTCGCCGCGGTCGGCGACGGCACCCAGGCGGTGTTGGCGCCCGAGCGCGGATGGCCGATCTTCTGGGTCAGCATGTCGGCCATCCGGTCCGGCGCCGCCCACATGCCCTTGCCGATCTGGGCGCGTCCCGGCAGCCCCATCCTCAGGCCGACGTCGACGTTGGAATTCTCGTAGGCCGAGATCCAGGCGCAGCCCTTCATCTCGTTCTTGCGGACGACCGGCCCCGCCTCCATCGAAGTGTGGATCTCGTCGCCCGTCCGGTCGAGGAAGCCGGTGTTGATGAAGACGACCCGGCTCGACGCGGCGGCGATGCACGCCGCGAGGTTCACCGTGGTGCGGCGCTCCTCGTCCATGATGCCCATCTTCAGCGTGTCGCGCGGCAGGCCGACGACGTCCTCGATCCGGCCGAAGAGCTCGTTCGCCAGCGCCACTTCCGCCGGGCCGTGCAGCTTCGGTTTGACGATGTGGACCGAACCCTTGCGCGAGTTCTTGAAGGGTCCGGAGCCGAAGAGGTCGTGGCGGGCGATCAGCGCGGTGAGGGCGCAGTCGAGGAAGGTTTCGGGGATCTCGCGTCCCTGCTCGTCGGTGACCGCGTCGGTCATCATGTGGTGACCGACGTTGCGGGCGAGCATCAGGGCGCGGCCGTGGAGCACCAGGTCCGAACCGTCCGGCGCGGTGTAGGTCCGATCGGGCGCCAGACGACGCGTCATCGTCCGCCCTCCCTTCTCGAAGGTCTCCTCCAGCGTCCCCTTCATCAGCCCGAGCCAGGAGCGATAGACCGCGACCTTGTCGGCCGCGTCGACGGCGGCGACCGAGTCCTCCATGTCCATGATCGACGACAGCGCCGACTCGAGGATCACGTCGGAAATACCGGCGGAATCGGTCGCCCCGACCGAGGTCGAGCGATCGACGACGACCTCGGCGTGCAGCCCGTTGTGGCGGAAGAGCAGAGCGCTCGGCCGTTCGTGTTCGCCGCGCCGGCCGGCGAAGGTCCGAGGATCGGCGAGACCGCACATGCGGTCGTCGCAGAGTGAGACCAGCAGCGCCCCATTCTCCACGGTGAAGCCGACGACGTCGGCCCAGCCGCCGCCGGTGAGCGGCGCGATGGTGTCGAGATGCGCCTTGGCGGCGGCGACGACGCGGGCGCCGCGCGCCGGGTCGTACTCCCCGCCCGCCGGCGCATCGCCGAGCGCATCGGTGCCGTAGAGCGCGTCGTAGAGGCTGCCCCAACGGGCATTGGCGGCGTTCAGCGCGTAGCGCGGATTGTTGATCGGAACCACCAACTGCGGTCCGGCGAGGCGGGCGATCTCGTCGTCGACGTTGGCCGTGGTGATCGGGGTCGGCGCCGGTTCGGGCGTGAGATAGCCGATCTCCTCGAGGAAGGCACGGTAGGCGGCCGGATCGTGCGGCCGGCCGCGCCGCGCCGCGTGCCAGGCGTCGATCTTCGCCTGCAACGCGTCACGCGTCGCCAGCAGCTCGGCGTTCCTCGGCGCCAAATCCGCCACCACCTTCGAGAACCCGGCCCAGAAATCCTCCGCCGTCACCCCGGACCCGGGGATGGCCTCTTCGGCGACGAAGGCGGCGAGCTGCGCGTCGACCGAGAGGTCGGCGAGGCGGATGTGGGTGTCGCGTCGGGCGGCCATGCTGCACTCCGGATCGGAACGGGCGACGGCGGAGCCGCCACGGGACGGGAAGCGGCGTCGGTCGGGCCGCCGCGGAGACGATGGGGCGAGAATGCCTCCGGCACGCTCTTCGGTCAATTTTTCTGGAAACTTTTTTCATCAAATGAAAAATTATATCAATAAATTGATTGAAAAGGATTTTCCGGTGTTTCACCTTGTCGCGGCGGATTTTCTTGAAACCCTTTTCCACTTCTGCTTCCCTGCCGGCTCGGCGAAGGATGGCGACGATGAAGACGGCCCGGACCACCAGAGCGGCGCGTGGACGCCCGCGCGGCAGCGGCGCCGAGGCGCCCGCCGCCTCCGTCCAGGCGCTCGATCGCGCCCTGCGCCTGCTCGAGGTGCTCGCCGGCGCCGACGGCATGACCCTGACCGCGCTCGCCCACGCCTCCGGCCTCGCCACCTCCACCGTGCATCGGCTTCTCGCCACTCTCGCCGCTCACGGTTTCGTCGAGATCGACGAACAGGACCAGACCTGGACCATCGGCGTCGAGGCCTTCCGGGTCGGCCAGGCCTTCCACCGCCGCTTCAAGGTCGCCACCATGGGCCGCCCGATGATGCGCGAACTGATGGAGGCGACCGGAGAGACCGCCAACATCGGCATCTTCGAGGGCGGCGACGTCGTCTTCATCTCCCAGGTGGAGAGCGCCGAGCCGATCCGCGCCTTCTTCCGCGCCGGCGAACGCCGCCACGCCCATGCCTCCGGCATCGGCAAGGCGTTGCTCGCCGAGATGCCGCGCGAGCGCGTCGACCGCATCATCCGCGACAAGGGCTTGCCGCATTTCACCGACGCCACCATCACCGACGCCGAACGCCTGCGCGCCGATCTCGACGAGATCCGCCGCCGCGGCTGGTCGCTCGACGACGAGGAGCGCTCGCGCGGCATGCGCTGCATCGCCGCGCCGATCTTCGACGAGAACGGCGAGGCCATCGCCGGCCTGTCGATTTCCGGCCCGGCCGATCGGCTCGAGCCGGAGCGCGTCGACCGGCTCGGCCCGATGGTCCGGCGCGCCGCCGACGCCGTCACCCGCGCCATCGGCGGCCGCCTTCCCGAGCGCTGAGCGCCCGATGGGGGTGTGCTCCCCGGCTTCGGAGGTCGACAGCCGACACCGCGGGGTCGATACTGCCGGCCGATCGAGGAGGTCATCGATGCGCAAGACGGGACTTCGCCGCTGCCTCGCCAGCTTCCCCCTGCTCCTGTGGCTCGGCGCCGCCGCGACGGCCCAGCCGGCGGCCGACCCGCTCGCCGCCTCGCGCGCCGCGTTGATCGCGGGTTCGGACATCGGCGCGGCCGTGGTCGCCGGCGAGACCTACGTTCCGACCCACTCCAGCATCGTCGCCGGCGACGGGCGCACCCGCATCGACTTCGCCGTCACCCTCTCCGTCCACAACGCCTCGGAGACGCGTCCGCTCCGCCTGACGCGCATCGACTATTTCGACGGCGCCGGTCGGCTGGTGCAGAAGTACCTCGCCGCCCCGGTCCTGGTCCGTCCCTTCGGCACGGTCGAGATCTTCGTCGCCAAGAACGACACCCGCGCCGGCACCGGCGCCAATTTCATCGTCGGCTGGAACGCCGACGCGGCGATCGCCGAACCGGTGATCGAGGCGGTGATGATCGGCGACTTCGCCAATCAGAGCTATTCCTTCGTCAGCCTCGGCCGCCGCATCGAGACCATCGCTCCGGTTCGCCCCTGAACGACGAACCCTCCCGATCGACGACCGGGAGGGTTCGTTCGGGCCGGGCCGGTCGCAGGGGGTGCCGACCGTCGCCCCGGCGGATCGGTCAGCCGCCGGTCGGCAGCGGAATGGCGGGAACGGCGCCGCTCGGTGCCGGTCCGATGACCGGCGCGGGCGCGGTGGCGGGTTTTCCGGCCGCGGCCGGCAGCGGCACGGCGGCGGCGGTCGCGATCGGACGCGAGGCGACGGTCGGCTTCGGACCGCGGCTCACGACCCGCGGAGCCGGCGGCGGCGACACCCGCGCCGGCGCGAAGTCGGCGGCGCGGCTCGGCGCGGCGGCGTAGCCGGCGCTCGCCAGCGCGTCGACCCCGGTCCGCCCGGCCGGGCTCGCGCCGCCGAGCGTCACCACGTCGCCTCTGAGCCGAAGGCCCTCGACCAGCGCGATCGCCCGTTCTTCGGTCATGTCGCGGCGGCAGAGCCGCACCCGCACCGAGAGGTCGACGCGGTCCCCGCCGAAGATGCCGGCGCGGGCGCCGCTCGCCCGCACCTCGGCCTCCTGCCAGGCGTAGACGCAGGTCTCGCCGCTCGCCGTTCGCCCGGCGGCGACGCCGATCGGTCCGCCGGGTCCGGAGATCACCTGCGCCACCGGCCGCATCGTGGCCTCGGGAAGCTCGGCCTCGAGCTCGGCGGTGATCGCCTCCTCGGTCGGCCGGCGCGACCGCTCGGGATCGCGGTTCGCCGCCACGACGCGGATGCGGTTGGTGCCGCGCCCGATCGCCTCGCCGGCGAGCGCCACCACTTGGGTGATGCGATCGGTCTCCCGTCGCTCGGTGACCGAGACGACGGCGCCGGCCTCCGCCGGCAGGCGCGCCAACGCCTGATCCGGGCCGACCTCGGTGGCCAGCGATGCCGGCACCGTGCCGGTGGCGAAGGGCGCGAGCGCCCGGCTCTCGCCGAGATCGGCGCAGGCCGCGAGCGGGGTGATCACCGCCAGGGCGAAGAGCGGTCCGGTCGAACGCATGACGTCAGTTCCTCGCGGTCGGGCCGATGGTGGTGGCGGCGAGCCCCATGCGGGACTCGCGGGTGGAGAGCTGCGCGTCGAGGAGAGCGAAGACCTCGTGCGCCTCCGCCTTCAGGCCGAGGTGGTGGAGCGCCCAACCGCGCATCGCCATCAGGTCGCGCGGCTCGGCGGTGTGCCGGCGGCGGCGGTCGAGCACGTCGAGCGCACCCCGCCAGTCGCGGGCGTCGAAACGGGCGATCGCCTGCTGGGCGAGCGCGATGCGGCCGATCTCCTCGCGACGGGCGGCGCCGATGTCGGTGCCTGCGGCGATCGAGGCGGCCCGGTCGGTGCGCCCGGCCCGGAGGTCGGCGAGCGACAGGCCGTAGGCCGCCTCCCGCGCCAGCCGCGGGTCGGTCCGGGCACGCTCGAAGGCGGCGATCGCCTCCTCGCCGCGGGCGAGATCCATCAGGCACCAGCCGGCCGCCAGATCGTCCGTCGTCGAACGGCGCGACGTCCGTCCGAGCAGGGTGGCGCACGACGTCTTCGCCGGGCCGCCGCGTGCCGACTGCGCGAGCGTGACGAAGCCGGGCACCGGCACCATGTCGGCGAACCGGTCGCGGTATTCGGCCGAGAGGCGTTCGAACGTCGCCCGGTCGCCGAGAGCCTTGACGGCGAGGAGGTGACCCTCCGCCGATTTGGCCGACGGCCGCCAAGCCATCGCCTTGGCGAACCAGGCCCGCGCCGCGTCGTACTGGCGGGCGTCGTGGGCGTACCAGGCGAGCGCCTGCGCCGCGTCGCCCGATTCGAGCCGCTCGACCACGTGGGCGAAGCGCTTCGCCCGTTCCGGCGTCGGCGGCTTGCGCACGGCCCCGGAGATGTCCGCGACGATGAGATCGAGGAAGAGGGCGCCGACTTCGGCGTCGTCGGCACCGGCGGCGGCGATGTCGCGGGCCTCCTCGTGCCGACCGGCGCGGTCGGCGCTGAGCGCCGCGCCGAGCGTCGCCTTGGCGTCGCCGCCCCGCGATCGGGCGAGGGAGAACCAGTCGAAAGCCGCGGCGTGGTTCTCGCGCTTGGCCTCGAACCAACCGAGCAGCGCCGCGTCGCCCGCCGTCCCGTCGGCCCGCTTCACCGCCGCGACGAGCCGCGCGACGTCGTCCTCGGCCGCCACGCGCGTCGCGGCGGGCTTCAGACCGTCACCGATGCGGGCGCGCGCCAGATCGAGACGCAGCGGTTCGAACTCGCCGTTCTTCTCCTCGGCGACGAGCGGGGCCACCGCGTCCGGCCCGAGCGCCGCCATCGCCTTGCGCACCGTCGCCAACCGTTCCTCCGCCCCCGGGGAAGCGGCGAGCGCCAGCCGGTAGAGGTCGAGCGCCGGTTCGGCCGGCCCGGTCTTGGCCGTCGCCTCGCCGACGCGCCAGAACACGTCGAGATCGGCGCCGTCGAGGAGCCTCGGGTCGCGCTCGGCGAGCCGCGTCACCGCGGCGAAATCGCCGCGATCCGACGCGCCGATCAACTCGAGCCGCAACTCTTTGCGGCGCAGCTTCTCCACCATCTCCGGCGACGGACGCCAGCCCGTCTGCCGCGCCATGCGGCGATCGATCTCGAGCTTGAGGTCGTCGATGCGGTCGCGACCGTAGAGGTCCCACAGTGCCTGATCCTCGCCGGCTCCGGCCGGACGATGGAGGTCGGCCGGGGGTTCCCAACCCGGATAGAGGGCGCGCAGACGCCGGATCTCGGCCTCGACGCGCGTCTGGGCGTGTTGCGCGGCGTAGTAGCGCAGGGCGCTCTCGTCGACACGGACCACCGGATCGGCGGCGCCGTCGATCGGCGGACGGGCGAAGGCGCGGTCGCTCTCCTCCGGCGTGATCGACGCCGAGGTGATCGCCGCCGACCATTCGATCGCCCGCGGCGCGGCCTGCGCCCCTCCGGAGAGGAGGGCCAGGGTCGCCAGAGCGAGCGGCAGGGGTGCGGTCCTCACCAGCATGTCGGATGCCTCGTGTTGACGGCGACGAGCGCCAGGGCGCGCAGCGTCGAAGGGTAGTAGTGATCGACCTCGGCGCCGCGCAGGTCGTCGGGGAAGCGCCGGCCCTCGAGCGCGCAGGCGACCACCGCCGCCACCGCCCGGTAGCCCCGATCGGCGAAGGGTTCGTCGTCGCGCCCGCTCGCGAGTTCGACCACCGCCATGGTCGGCGTCGGCCGCTCGGAAGCGTTCCAGCGCGCCATGAAAGGAGCGAGGCGCTCGCGCCGGCCACCCTCCGCCCAGGCGAGATGGAGCGGCACGCGCACGGCGTTGTAGCCGAAGGTCGCCGGGAAGCCGTCGGCCGGTCGCGCCGGCCCGGCGAGCGACACCCACTCCGCCGGCAGGTTCGCCGGTCCGAAGCGCGCTTCGACGAGCAACTTCTCGCCGCTCGTCGCGACGCCGCGCCAGTCGAGATCGGGCGTCAGTTCCGCAAGCCGAGCGAAGGCGGGGAACACCCAATAGGACGGATTGACCACCGGCCCGTCCTTGCGATCGCCGGCGCGGAAGCCCGCCGCACCGGGCAGCAGCGTCGGCCCCAGACGGGTCGTGATCACCGTCTCGGCGAAGACGGCCCGGGCGATCCGCCGTGCCGCGGCTGTGGCGGCGGCGTCGCTCCATGCCTCGCCCGCCTCCATCAACGCCCAGGCGACGAGGATGTCGCCGTCGCTGGCGTTGTTGGGATCGGCGACGTGCGGTCGGGTGTCGGCCCTCCAACGCCACGACGCGAGCCCGTCCTTGCGCACGAAGAGATTGGCCCGCGTCCAGTTCCACAGGGAGCGGAAGGTGTCGCGATCGTCCGCCGCGACCGCCAGCAGCATGCCGTAGCCCTGTCCTTCGGAATGGCTGACGCCGCCGGCGAGGTCGTCGATCACCCGCCCCTCGGCGGTGACGAAACGAGCCTTCCACGCCGTCCACAACGCCGGCACCGGAAGCGAACCCTTCAACTCGGCGCGCGTCCCGCCCGCGCCCGCGACCGCCGACGATGCCGGTGCCGGTCCGGCCGGCGCCACCGAGGCGGCCAGCGTCGACCCGGCGACCAGTGCCGCCGCGACCATACCGACGGTGCGGGAGGCGCAGGCCCGGCTCATGGCTTCACCGTCGCGATGCGGGGCAGCAGGCGCGCGGTGGCCAGGCCGAGTGCCGCGGTGACGAGGAAGGCGGCGAGGATGAAGCCGTAGGGGTAGTCGCTGGCGAGCGCCGCCGCGACGAGGCGCAGGTTGGCGAAATCGAAGCCCGCGGTGGCGAGGAAGCCGACGTGGCGCGCCTCGATCGTCGAGACCTTCTCCTCGACCTGATCCCACGAGGCCGCGGCGCCGGAGAGTCGGGTCCAGTCCTCGCCGCCGGTGACGGTGGCCACCGCCTCGGCGAGCACGGAGGAGGAGGGCGCGGTCACCAGCGTCCAGGCGCCGCCCGCCGGCGAGATCGACTGGGCGATCACCAGACCGGTCGTCGGCGACGGGGTGAAGCCCTCGAGCGCCCGCTCGCCACCGAAATTCGGCAGGAAATCGAAGAGCTTCTCGAAACGGATCCCCGCCTGACGGGTGAAGGCGGCCGGCGACCAGGGCGATTCCATCGACCGCCGCCAGCGATCGACGAGGTCGGGGTCGCTCGACGGCAACGTCGTCAACACCCGTCCCTGCAGCGAGCCGGTGACGATCGGATCGACGTCGGTGAAGCCTCCGGCGACCGACAGACCGGCGACGCGACGGGCCAGCGCGTCCGGAACACGGGTCGGTACCCCCGAAGCCTGACGTGGCAGCGGACGCCGCGCCCAAGCGGCCTGCACCTGCGCCGGTTCGAGCCCGACGGCACCGACCACCGTCGACGGCAGGTCGGACAGCGCCCCGACGACGATCGCCGAGGACGCGTCGACGGCCGGATTGCGGAAGACGATCGTCGGCACGTCCACCCGCCCGGCGGCGATCGCCACCCGGGTGGAGAAGGTCGCCGCCGCCGACAGCGCCGCACCGTCGGGATGGGGCACGTGGAGGCTCGGCCGGCTCTCCTCGGCGAGCCGCCCGAGCACGCCCGACGCCGTCGCCGAGAGATCCGGCAGGCGGGCGAGGCGCGCGAAGCTCGGGAACACCAACTCGCTGCGATCGACGAAGAGGAACCTCGCCGGCCCGCCGATCTGCGTCGAGGCATCGCAGGTCCGATCGGCCGCGGCCGGCACCGCCGCCTCGATCTCGATGCGATTGTGGCCGGGCTTGAAGGCGGAGAGCGGGATCGTCAGCGTCCGCCCGTCGAAGACCTCGCCACGCGGCGCCACGATCGGCGCGCCGGCCGCCTGCTTGCCGTCGACGCGCACGGTCAGTCGCGCCGCCCGGTCGAGGCCGGGGGCGAGGCCGCCGGCCAGCCGCAACTGCACCTTGGCGTAGTCCGCCGGATAGAGATCGGCCGGCAGCCGCACGTCGAGGCCGAGGCGGAAGAGCCGCCCGTTGAATTCCTTCGAGGTCGCGCCGAGCTCGGAGAGCCGCACCCGTTCGCCCGGGGCGATCGGACGCCCGCCGACGCCCGCCCGCGCCTCGAGCCCGGCATCGCTGCCCTCACCCGGACGCATCGCCAGTTCCGCGAGCCGATCGAGCGCCCGGTCGACGTCGGCGTCGGAGCCCGGCAACACCACCGTCAACCGCTCCGCCACCCCGTCGTCGAGCACCGCGATGCTGCCCGCCTGAAGTCGCGCCGCCTCGCCGCCGAGGCTCGCGGCGGCGGCTCGACCGACCACCACGTCGAGGCCCGGGGCGCTCTCGGCCTCGCGCGTCACCGTCACCACCGGATCGAGGAAGCCGCCGATCAACGCCAGCGCCTGAGCCGCGCGCAGCGCGCGCTCGATCTGGCGGGGGTCGCTCTCCACCCCGCTCACCAGCCGGATCGCAACGCGGCCGTGCTCGTCCGGGGCGATCCCCGCCACATCGGCGACGCCGCGCCGATCCGGCCGATGGCCGGCCGGGAAGACGAGCCCGGAGCGGGCGCGATCGATCTCGGTCCAAAGTTCCCAGGTCGAGGCGATCGAGCAGTCGACTCGGTGGCGCTGGTCGACGCTCACCCGCACCGCGTTCCAGCCGGGACGCAGCAGATGCGCCGGCAACGCGAATTCGTCGCGCCGCGCCCCGCCGCCCGAAGCGATCGCCACTTCCGAGACCGGACGGTCGTTGACCGCCACGGTGAGGCGGGAGGCCTCCGGCATCACCGACACCGCCGAGACGTGCGCCAGCCGCAGCGTGAAGCCCTCGGTCGCTTCCGCCGGGGTCAGCCAGATCGGGAAGACGAGCCCATCGGTCTCGCCGGACAGGCGCATCGAGCGCAGCGTCGACGGCAACCGCCGCAGCACGCGCGCGTCGCTCGCCGTCGCTTCGGAGAGCCCCTTGAGCGTGGTCGGAACCTCGCCGGCGACGGCCGCGCCGCAGGCGAGCGCCGTCAGGGTCGCGAGGATCACGGGGCGGAGGAGACGAACGGTCATGATGGCTCCGGACGGAACGGCGGCGAGGAGAGGTCAGGCGAAACGACGGTCGTCTTCGACGGTGGCGAGCGGTATCAGCTCCCCTTGGGCCGGAAGCGACGCCCGACCCGGCTTGCGGCGCGCGGCGAGTTGCACGGCACGACCCGACTCGCCGATCGCCCAGCGCAGGAACTGAGCCGTACCCGACACGAGGCTCTTGCCCGAGCGCCGCCGTTCGCGGAACCGGTCGAGCACCGAGGCGTGGCCGTACATCACCTCGGCGACGACCCGATAGCCGGCGCTGGTCAATCGGTCGAACTGCATGCCCCAGAAGACGCCGTGTTCGTCGGCACCGATGCGGCGCGCCCTGACCGTCACGTGTGCCGGCCCACCGGTCCGCTCGACGCCGACGATCAGCGTGCCGACCGCTCCGGCGAGCCGCAGGCCGGCCGGCACATGACCGAGCGGCCGCAACCGCACGCCACCGATCGAGATGTCCTCGACCACCACCGGCAGCACCGTGTCGCCGATCACGAATTCGGCCTTGTGCGCCACGTCGAGCCGTTGCGCCCGGCGCCGTTCCGGCCGCTCGGCGACGACGCCGAGCGCCACGCCGGCGATCACCAGGTTGAAGGTGTTCCACAGCCCGACGACCAACATCAGGTCGTTGATCTCCGGGTCGGCGAAGAAGCGCTGGAACGCCACGACCGAGGCCGCCGCGAGCACCGCGAAGATGACGAAATAGGGCTTGGCCAGTTCCGACAGCCGCGCCTCCTCGGTCACCACGCCCTTGGCGGTGACGTTGAAGGTCGGCTTCTTCGGGTTCATCACCACCGAACCGATCGCCCGGGTGAGATAGGGCATCTGGATGTACTCGTAGAGTTCCGAGATCCAGGGCCAGCGCACTCGCCCGTAGAGATGGTTCTGCATCAGCATGTTCACGATCATGTAGATGACCGTGTAAGCGACGAATTCATGCACGTTGGCGACGTAGAGTTTAACCCCGAAGAAGATGTAGAGGAGTGGAGCGACCACGAAGATCGCCCGCGGCAACGGGAACAGCCAGAAGAGCGAGCTCGACAGATAGGCGATGCGCTGCGCCATGGAGAGGCCGCTCTTGAATAGCGGGTTCTTCATCATCAGAATTTGGACCATGCCGCGGCACCAGCGCGACCGCTGGCCGATGAACTGGGCGAGCGTCTCCGGCTGCAGGCCGGCGATCATCGGTTTGTCGACGAATCGCGAGGTCCAGCCGCGCGAATGCAGGTCGAGCGCCGTCTCGCAGTCCTCGGTGATCGAGATGCCGGAGAAGCCGCCGGCCTCCTCGAGCGCACTGCGCCGCAACACCGCCGCCGAGCCGCAGAAGAAGGCGGCGTTCCAGCGGTCGAGGCCGCGCTGGATGACGCTGTAGAACATCTCGTTCTCCGAAGGCATGCGCGCCCAGGTGACGAGGTTCTTCTCGATCGGATCGGGATTGAGGAAGAAATGCGGGGTCTGCACCAGGAACAGGCGCGGATCCTCGGCGAAATGACCGACGGTCTCCTGCAGGAAGTCGTGGGTCGGCGCGTGGTCGGCGTCGAAGACGGCGATCAGGTCGCCCGAGGTTTGGGCGAGCGCGGCATTGAGGTTGCCGGCCTTGGCCGAGACGTTCTTTTCGCGGGTGAGGTAGATCGCCCCGAGATTCTCGGCGAGCGCCTTCATCTCGTGATGGCGCGCCTCGGACTCCGCCGCGGCGACCGGGTCGGCGGCGTTGCGCTTCTGGGTCGTGCCACCGTCGTCGAGCAGATGGACGCGCAGCTTGTCGGCCGGCCAGTCCATCGTCGTGGCGGCGGCCAGCGTCGCGGCGACGAGTTCGGCCGATTCGTCGTAGCTCGGGACGAAGACGTCGACGCTCGGGCAGTCCTCGGGCTTCAACCGGCGCGCCGGCGGCCGCTGCAGCGGATCGGCGATGACGAAGAGCGAGATGAACAGCATGCCGACGCAGAACATCTCGGCGACGTAGAGCGTCAGGCCGGCCGAGAAACCGACGAGATCGTCGATCGGCGGCAGGGTCTCGGTGGTGCGCCACCACACGTAACGCAGCACGATCAACGTGCCGAGCGCCAGATAGACGTGGCGCTGAACCGCCCCGGAACCGAGCCGCTTGACCGCAAACATGGCGACGATCACCGCCGATCCGAGGGCGAGTTCCGCCGTCACGCCGATCGGCGCGGTGGCGAGCGCCAACATGGCGATCGTCGCGGCGATCCAGCGGAGAAGGGGAGTGAACGCGGGCATGGCATCGATCCTGATCGTGTCGAGGTCCGATCAGATCTAACGCCGCGTCACTACTTATTCACTCGGCAAAATTTTCTCTCGAATTTTACAGAAAACATTCCGTTTACGTTCACCGTTAACGAAACCTCAACGCCGAATACATGGTTCACGAAAAATTAAGGCGGCGACACGATACGGAACGGCGAACGCGGCCGATCGCTCGCCTCGCCTCCCTCCGCTCGCCCCACCGGAGCCGTCGCCGGTCCGTCGCGCCTCCGGGCGCAAGAGGTTGGGCAAGAGCGGCGCGAGGCGATTGACAGGCGGGGGCGCGATGCCTATGGTCCCGGCCGAATTGAAGAGCGAGCGCGGGCCTCTCCGCGCTCGTTTCATTGTTCCTCGCCGCGTTTCGCGAGGGGCCCCGGACGAGGGCTTCCGCGGGACCGGCATCCGGGACGGGCCGTCGCAACCTTTCCTCGGATCGGGACGCCTCGCTTCGGATCAACCACGGGTCGCCAGACGATGAAGATCAAGAACTCGCTCAAGTCGCTCCGCACGCGCCATCGCGACAACCGTCTGGTGCGCCGCAAGGGCCGCGTCTACATCATCAACAAGACCAACCCGCGCTTCAAGGCGCGCCAGGGTTGATCGCGGGATGATCGCGGGCGTGTGAACGCCCCGGATGCGGAAGCCTCTCGACGAGCCGCTGAACGGGGATCAAGATCCGTTCATGCGGCTCGTTTCGTTTTCCCCCCATCGACGGCGCCCGGTATCGGCCGACCGGACCGTCCGGATGCGGGCGGCCGTGGTCGTGCCGATGCTCGCCGCCCTGCTCCTCACTCCGGCCGTCGCCGCCGCGGCGGACCATCCGCCCGCGGCCGGCGCCCAGCCGGCCCGACCGGGCGATCCCACGCTCGACGCCCTCTTCGCCGCCCTCGCCGCCGCCGACGACGATCTCGCCGCGGCGCGTGCCCGCGGGCGCATCGAGGCGCAGTGGAACCGCTCCGGCAGCGACACCGCCGACCTGCTCTCCGCCCGCGCCACCGTCGCCGCCCACACCGGCGAACGCGGGCTGGCGCTGGACCTGATCGAAGCGGCGATCGTGGTGGCGCCGCGGTGGCCGAACGCCCGCTTCGGCCGCGCCATGATCCACCTCTCCGGCCACGACATCGACCGTGCCGTCGCCGATCTCGCCTCCACGCTGACGATGGAGCCGCGCCACATCGCCGCCATGTCCACCCTGGCGGCGGTGGCGGAGACCGCCGGCCGCAAGGCCGAGGCGCTGAAGTGGCTGCGGCGTCTCGCCGAGCTCGATCCGCGCAATCCTGCGGTCTCGGCGGAGCGGCTGAAGAAACTGATCGTCGAGGTCGAGGGGCGGGAATTGTGAGCGGATCGATGTGGAAACCCTCGGGAGGCGCGCATGGTGGTGCGTAGCTTCCACTTCACCGTCGGCGTGGTGGCGACCGGGCTCGCCGTGCTCGGGGTCATCCTGCCGTTGTTGCCGACGACGCCCTTCCTGCTCGTCGCCGTCTGGGCCTTCGCCCGCTCTTCCCCCCGGCTGGAGACCTGGCTGACCGAACACGCCCGTTTCGGCCCGCTCATCGCCGATTGGAGTCGCGAAGGGGCGATCGACGGGCGGGTCAAGCGCCTGTCGGCGGTGGTGATGGTGGCGACGGTCGTCCTCGGCGCCCTCGCCGGCCTCTCCTTCTCCATCCTCGCGTTGCAGACGGGGATCTTCGCCGCGGTCTCGGTGTTCCTGTGGACCCGACCGGAACCCCACCATCGTCCCGAGCGCGGAGGGAAAGGATGATCTCGGCCTGGCTCGCTCCCGCCTTCCTCGTGCCGGCCGGTGCCGCGGTCGCCTCGCGCCTGTCGGCGCGCGCCGCCGAGGCCGCTCATCCGCCGATCGGCGAGTTGCTCGCCCTCGCCGACCGCACCGTCCACGTCGTCGACCGGCCCGGTGCCGACCCGACGGCGACGCCCCTCGTCTTCGTCCACGGCGCCAGCGGCAACGCCCGCGATCCGATGCTCGCCTTCGCCGAGGCCTTGGCGCGCCATCGCCTGATCTTCCTCGATCGCCCGGGCCACGGCTGGTCGTCGCGCTGCGGCCCCGACGACGCCCGCCCGACCACCCAGGCCGGGGTGGTCGCCGAGATCCTCGATGCCCTCGGCATCGACCGGGCGATCGTCGTCGGCCACTCCTGGGGCGGCTCGGTCGCCGCCGCCTTCGGCGTTCATCACCCCGACCGCGCCGCCGGTCTGGTCTTCCTCGCCCCGGCCACCCACCCCTGGCCCGGCGCGGTGATCGACATCCTCTACCGCCTCTCCGCCGCGCCGATCGCCGGTACCCTGCTCGACCGCTTCGTCGTGCCGACCGTCGGCCGGTTGTTGGTCGACGGATCGATCGCCGGCGTCTTCGCCCCCGATCCGCCGCCGGCCGATTATCGCCGGGCGATCGGCGTCGATCTGCTGCTGCGGCCGGAGCAATGGCGCGCCAACGCCGAGGACGTCCACCGCCTCCACGCCCAGGTCAGCGAGCTTTCACCACGCTATCCGGAGATCTCCGCGCCGACCCTGATCGTCTCGGGCACCCGCGACGCGATCGTGCGCGCCGACATCCACGCCGAGGGTCTGGCGAAGGACATCGCCGGTTCGCGCCTCGTCTGGCTCGACGGCATCGGCCACATGCCTCATCACGCCGCGCGCGAGCGGGTGATCGAGGAGATCGAGGGGCTGATCGCCGAGGTGGAGGCGTAGGCCGCCTTCCCTCCCCCGCGAGAGGGGAGGGAGAAGTGCGCCTCACAGTGCCCCGGAGCCATCGGCGCCGACGAAGGCGATGCGCAGCATGTTGGTCGAGCCCGGGGTGCCGAAGGGCACGCCGCCGACCACGACGATGCGCTGCCCCGGCCGGGCGTAGCCTTCCGAATAGGCGATGCGGCAACCGCGATCGACCATGTCGTCGACGTCGCGCGCATCCTCGGCGACCACGCAGTGGATCCCCCACACCAGTGCCAGACGCCGCGCCATCGCCGGTGAGGCGGTGAGTGCGATCACCGGCACGAACGGTCGTTCGCGCGCCGCCCTGAGACCCGTCGAGCCCGACTGGGTCAGGCAGACCATCGCCGCCACGTTGAGCGTCTCGCCGATCGAGGCGGCGGCGGAGGTGATGGCGTCGGCGCCGGTCGCCTCCGGCGGCTGGCGCTGCGGCGCGACGATCGACCGCCAGGTCGGATCGTGCTCGGTCGCCTCGGCGATCGAGTTCATCATCCGGACCGCCTCGATCGGATACTTGCCGGCGGCGCTCTCCGCCGACAGCATGATCGCGTCCGACGCCTCGTAGACGGCGATGGCGACGTCTGAGACCTCGGCGCGGGTCGGAACCGGCGAGGTGATCATGCTCTCGAGCATCTGGGTCGCCACCACCACCGGCTTGCCGACTTTGCGGCAGGCGCGATTGATCTGCTTCTGCAGCGACGGCACCTTCTCGAGCGGCATCTCCACGCCGAGGTCGCCGCGCGCCACCATGATGGCGTCGGAGAGGTCGATGATCTCGGAGAGCCGCTCGATCGCCTGCGGCTTCTCGATCTTGGCCATGATGCCGGCGCGGTTCTTGGCGATCTTGCGCACCTCGGCGAGATCTTCCGGCCGCTGCACGAAGGAGAGCGCGATCCAGTCGACCTTCTGGGCGAGCGCCGCGTCGAGATCGTTGCGGTCCTTGGCGGTCAGGGCACCGATCGGCAGGTCGGTGTCGGGCAGGCTGACGCCCTTGCGGTCCGAGACGCGGCCGGCCACTTCGACCGTGGCGACGATCGCGGTGCCGTCGCGCTTGCCGGTGCAGCGCAGCTTGACCTTGCCGTCGTCGATCAGCAGGTGATGGCCGACCTCGACCGCCGCGAGGATCTCCGGATGCGGCAGATGCACCCGGGACCCGTCGCCGGGCGTCGGATCGGCGTCGAGAGTGAAGATCGCCCCGGCATCGAGTTCGACCGGACCGGCGGCGAATCGGCCCAGGCGCAGCTTCGGCCCCTGCAGATCGGCGAGAATGCCGATCGGACGGCCGACCTTCGCCTCCACCGCGCGGATGTCGGCGACCAGCGTCGCCAGCCGGGCGTGGTCGGTGTGGCTCATGTTGATGCGGAACACGTCCGCGCCGGCCAAGAACAACTGCTCGATCGTGTCGGGGTCGGAAGAGGCCGGTCCCAGGGTCGCGAGGATCTTGACCCGTCGATTGCGCTTCATCTCGTCACTCTGTCGATGCTGGTGCGGCAGCCCCTCTTAGACCCGCGCGCGACGTCTGCACAGGTGGAAAATCGCCGGATCGGCAAATTCTTGCAGTCGTCATGGAATATTGCAGAGATCTGCGAACCGGTCGCTCCGGCACGACCGCGCTCCGGTGCGGCGGTTCACCGATCGGCGCCTCACTGGCCGGCAGCGGCCGAGGCCCGGCCCGGTTCGGTGAGCTGCACCGTCCAGGTGCGTTGCTCGCCGGTGTCGATCTCGAAGAAGCCGGTGCGCTCGAATCCGCGCTTCAGGCAGTCCTCGATGCCCTTTATGGTGAAGGTCTTCTCCTGGGTGCACATGAACGAGCGACCGCTCCATTCGCCACCCCGGTCGTAGTCGACGGCATAGAGGTAGTAGTAGCGCGACACCAGCGACCCGGCGAGCAGCGTCTCGCACGAGTTGGCCGCGAGGTTCCACCACCCCTCGGTCTTCCACGATTCCTCGTCCTTGTAGCCGACGGCGATTCCGACGCGGCTCGAGGTCTTGTTGCAGATGCGCAAGTCGGCGATGGCCGGGGTCGCGGCCCCGGCGAGGACACCGACCGCCAGTGCGATCGCCATCGGGGACGCCACTCGGCGACGTCGCCCGGCGGGCGTCGCCGATCGGCACACGATCGCGTCGGAGGGGAGGCGGGGCGTCATTCGTTCTCGTCTTCTCGACCCATCGGGCTCACGTTGGCCAGCTTCGCGGCGTCCTGTCAACCGCCGAGGGACGCCGGCCACACCCGCGGCCCGCTTCACCGGCGAAGCGATCCTGCCGCGGGATTCGGGCGAAGCCGCGACGACTCAATCCGCCCCCGCGTTCTCCCGTGGTCGAGCGATCCAGATGCCGGCGAGAATGGCGACACCGCCGGCGATCTGCCAGGGCCCGAGCGTCTCGCCGAAGAACACCCAGCCGAAGAATGCCGCCGCCAGCGCCTCGAGGAAGATGACCAACGAGGAGAAGGCGGCCGACAGGTGACCGAGCGCGAACGCGAGCAACCCCTGTCCGCCGACGTGACTGACCGAAGCCATCAGCACCAGCGCCACGAGGCCGGAGATCCCGGTCGGCAACCAGGCGTTCTCGGCGATACCGGCGACGAGACCGAGGCCGAGCGTGGTGACCAGCGACGAGCGGAACAGGATGATCCCCGACGAGGCCTCGCGCCGCGCCACCCGGACCGCGAGGAAATAGAGGCCGAAGCCGACCGAGGTCGCCACGCCGTAGAGGTCGCCGATGAAGCGCTCGGGCGCCAGCCGCAGGCTGGAGCCGACCAGGAGCACCCCGCCGAGGATGCAGATGGCGAGCCCCGCCACCATCACCCGCGTCACCTTCTCGCCGATGGTGAGCGAGAACAGCATCACCCACACCGGCGCCATTGTGGCGAGCAACGTGGCGTTGGCGATCGTCGTCTTCAACACCGCCAGATGCCAGAAGAACAGGTCGATGGTGAAGAACACCCCGGCGAGCACCATCGCCCGCGTCCAGCCCGGATCGGCCGGCGCCTCCCCGCCCCGCCGCTCGAGCCGCGCCCACACGGCGAGCAGCGGCAACGCCAGGAACACCCGGTGGAAGGCCGAGGTGAAGGGGCCGACCTGCGCCTCGCGGACGAAGACCGGCGAGATACCCATCGCCACCGCCGCCGCCACCAGCGCCAAGAAGGCGAGGAACACGACGGAGCGCGGTTCGGACGGACGTGCGGCTGGGTTCATGGGAGAACGGAGATCACCGGCGGAATGGAACCGACGCCGGAGCGCCGGAGGCTGGTCAGGCATCCTGCGAACGCCTACGATCTTCGTAAGCCCATCGCAGCCGAAGGTCCATGACGCCCGTGCACACCACCCCCTCCGCGGCCTCCGGAACCCGCACCGACGCCTTCGAGATCGTCCCCGGCGACGCAGCGGCCGGATTGGTTCTGGTCGCCGACCACGCCTCCAATCACATTCCCGCCGATCTCGCCGATCTCGGCCTGCCGCGGTCCGAATTCGCCCGTCACATCGCCTACGACATCGGCGTCGAACCGCTCACCCGGGAACTCGCCGTCCGGCTCGGCGCCCCGGCGGTCCTGACCCGTTTCTCGCGCCTCATCATCGATCCCAATCGCGGCGACGACGACCCCACTCTGGTGATGCGCCTCTCCGACGGTGCCGTCGTTCCCGGCAACGCCCGCCTCGACGCCGCCGGCCGCGACGCCCGCATCGAACGTTTCTGGCGCCCCTACGACGCCGCCCTCACCGCGACGATCGACGCCGCCTTCGCCGCCGGCCGGCCGCCGATCCTGTTCTCGCTCCACTCCTTCACGCCGATCTGGCGCGGCGTGCCGCGGCCCTGGCACTGCGGCGTGCTGTGGGATGCCGATCCGCGCCTGCCGGAGTTCCTGCTGGCTCGCCTGCGCGCCGATCCGGCGCTGGTGGTCGGCGACAACGAGCCCTACGACGGCGCTCTCGAAGGCGACACCATGTATCGACACGGCACCCGTCGCGGTCTCGTCCACGCCATCCTCGAGGTGCGCCAGGACCTGATCGGCGACGCGGTCGGCGTCGTCGCCTGGGCCGATCGGCTGGAACCGATCCTGCACGAGGCGATGGCCCGCGCCGATTTCGCCGAGCCGCGCCTCTTCGGCTCGCGCTGCGGTCCCGTCACCTCGGCTTGAGGCACGATCGAGAGGTGTGCGGCGACGTCACGCCGTGACTTGACCGCGAGCCGGGACTCGGGGATTCATCCCCGACCCGGCCGCTCCGGCCGCCCGAATTCGGCGCGAGCTCTCGCCCGCGCGACCTTCCAGGAGTTCCGCATGTCCGATCCCGCCGGCGTCGCCGCCGATCAGTTGAAGTCCTTCGTCGAACGCATCGAGCGGCTCGAGGAGGAGAAGCAGACCATCGCCGACGACATCAAGGACGTCTATGCCGAGGCCAAGGCCAACGGCTACGACACCAAGATCCTGCGTCAGGTGATCCGCATCCGCAAGCAGGACAAGTCCGAGCGCGAGGAGATGGAAGCGCTGCTCGAGCTCTACATGCAGGCGCTCGGCATGGGCTACGGCCGCGTCACCGAGTGACCGCGGCCGGCCGCCGGTGAAGAAGCGAACGGCGCCCGCGAGGGCGCCGTTTCGTTCGCACGGGTTCGTCCGATCGGCGATCGATCAACGGGTGTGCAGGATCGCCAGAGCGACGATCGCCGGACCGGTGAAGCGGCGCTGGCCGAGGTCGTCGAGCGACCCGCCGAAGCCGGTCGCCAGCGTCACCCCGGGCTTCTCGAGCAGGCCGGCGAGATTCTGCTGATCGGGATGACGCAACTGAGCGAAGCCGCCGCCGGCCATCGCGCTGGTCCCGTCGTAGAGTTTCAATTCCGAGGCGCGATCCGACTTGCCGGCGACCAGGGGCGAGGCTGCGGCGATGAGGCGATCGGTCTTGCCGGCCTGCGT
>JAOTSD010000034.1 GCA_030247555.1 Siculibacillus sp.
CTCCCGTGGGGGCAGGATCAGGAATTCAGGGCCGGATGGACGATCGCGCCGTCCTTGGTGACGAGCGTCGCCGCGACGAGTTCATCGTCCCACTTCGGCGCCAGGGTCTTCGACGCCTTGTCGACCATCGTCTCCAGGAAGGCGTAGAGGTTCTTGGCGTAGAGCGAGGAGGCCGAGGTGGCGATGCGGCCGGCGAGGTTGGGTGTGCCGACGATCTTGACGCCGCCGATCTCGACGACCTCGTCCATCACCGCCCCCTCGACGTTGCCGCCGCGCTCGACCGCCAGATCGACCAGCACCGAACCCGGCTTCATCGAGGCGACCATGGCGGCGGAGACGAGCTTCGGCGCCGGGCGGCCGGGGATGAGCGCGGTGGTGATGACCACGTCCTGCTTCTTGATGTGCTCGGCGACGAGAGCCGCCTGCTTGGCCTGATACTCGGCCGACATCGGCTTGGCGTAGCCGGCCGCGGTCTCGGCCTGCTTGAACTCGTCGTCCTCGACGGCGACGAACTTGGCGCCGAGGGATTCGACCTGCTCCTTGGCCGCCGGCCGCACGTCGGTGGCGGTCACCACCGCGCCGAGGCGACGCGCCGTGGCGATCGCCTGCAGGCCGGCGACGCCGGCGCCCATGACGAAGACTCGCGCAGCCGGCACCGTGCCGGCCGCCGTCATCATCATCGGGAAGGCGCGGTCGAAGGCGTTCGCCGCCTCGATCACCGCCTGATAGCCGGCGAGATTGGCCTGGGAGGAGAGCACGTCCATGACCTGGGCGCGGGTGATGCGCGGCATGAACTCCATCGAGAAGGCCGAGACGCCGGCATCGGCGATCGCTCGGATCTCGTCCATGTGGCCGTGCGGGTCGAGCATGGCGATGACCAGCGCACCCTTCTTCATCGTGGCGCAATCCGCCGCGGTCGGACGGCGCACCATCAGCACCACGTCGGCATCGCCGAGGGCCTCGCCCTGGGTCGCCGCGAGTGTCGCGCCGGCGGCCTGGAAGTCGGCGTCGACGATGCGCGACTTCAGCCCCGCCCCGGTCTCCACCACCACTTCGAATCCGAGCGACTTGAATTTCTTGACCGTCTCCGGCGTTGCCGCGACGCGCCCCTCGCCGGGAAAGCGTTCGACGGGAACCGCGATCTTCATGGATCTCTCCCCCGATACCTCTACACGCGCCCGTCGGGCGCGTCGTTGACCGGCGGCGTTCGGGAGAGTCCCTCGCGCTCACCGGGGCTCGACGAACACGAGCACCGGTCCGCCACCCCTCGGTGGCGGTCCGCTCACTCGGTTCGTGCCGGCGCCGGCCTCGGCCGAACACCGACGAGACCCCTCTCCCCGCCACTCGGTCGCGGCGGGTCGAGCGATCCCTTCGACGATGACCCCGACCGGTGCCGTCCGCACAGTGGGGTCGGTCGACTCAATGAACCAGGAAGATCCGCATCAGGATCAGCAGCCCGACGATACCGATGCTGCCCCACTTCACCAGTCCGAGAAACATCGCATAGGTCTTGCGGTGTTCCTCCATGTTCGCGTTCTCGACGGCGCCCATACACCCCTCCGATGGTCCGTTCCGGCCTCGGTCCGGCCGTACGAATCCATTTAGACGCCAGTGCACCGCCGACGCAACGCCCAACTGCCACCCCCCGGCGAAAGCACGACGGAGGGCCGCGGGCGCTTCATGTTGCGGTGCATTCTCACGGTCCGACACCGCTTGTCATTGATCAGATGGGTTTAGACCGGCCCTCGAGAGCGCGTCACTTTGCCGCTTCGCCATCGCCTCCCGCTCGAAACCGTCGATCGCGGCCTCGAACAACCGGTGGAAGTTGAGCTCGGCGTCGAGATGCAGGAACACCCCGCCGAGCCCGAGCGCCGCCCGGTCCATGAACAGGAACTCGCGCGGCGGCGTCACGGGGCCGTGGGTGCGCAGGGCGTCCGCCACCCGCTGCGCTTCCTTGCGGCCGAACTCGATCGGCGAGACGCCCTCGGCGATGCGCCGCTTGCGGTCGGTCAGCAGCGGCCCGAAGACGAATCGCGCCCAGATGTCGAGCGTGTCGATCAGCTCCTCGCTCAGGTTCTTGAATCCCCAGGCCTCGTAGGCGGCGACCACGCGGTCGCGATCGTCGTGGAGGAGGCCGCGATAGTGCTCGATCACCCCTTCGACGAAGCGCGCCGGGAAGATGCGGATGCAGCCGAAGTCGAGGAGATTGATGCCCTGCGGCGCACCGTCCGCCTCGAAGGCGGCGTAGTTGCCGAGATGGGGGTCACCGTGGATGAGACCGAAGCGGCCGAAGGGATGCCACCAGGCTCGGAACATCGCCTCGGAGATGCGGTTGCGCGTCTCCTGATCGTCGGCCTTGTGGGCGAGGAGCCCATTGCCGTCGAGCCAGGTCATGGTGAGGAGCCGCGACGTCGACAGCGCCTCGATGGGCTCGGGCACGCGTATCCCCTCGTCGTCGGCGAGGATCTCGCGGTAGACCCGCATGTGGCGACGCTCGCGCTCGTAGTCGAGTTCCTCGCGCAACCGCGCTCCCACCTCTTCGGCGATCTCCGATGTGTCGATCTGCGGCCTCAGCCGGCGCATCAGCGCGAAGAGCACCCCGAGTTGGTCGAGGTCCGCCTCGACCGCCGAGGCCATGTCCGGGTATTGCAGCTTGACCGCCAGCCGCCGCCCATCCTTGCCCGTCGCCCGGTGCACCTGGCCGAGGGATGCGGCGTGCGCCGGGGCGTGCTCGAAATCGGCGAAGCGCTTCGCCCAGTCCGCCCCGAGCTCGGCGTTCATGCGTCGGCGCACGAAGGCCCACCCCATGGCGGGCGCGTGCGCCTGCAGCCGTTGCAGCTCCGCCGCCCATTCGGCGGGGATGGCGTCCGGGATGGTGGCGAGCAATTGCGCCACCTTCATCAGCGGTCCCTTGAGGCCGCCGAGCGCGTCGGCGATGAGCTTGCCCTCGCGGCCGAGGTCGCCGTCGCCGAACATCCGGCCGCCGGCGATCCGCATCGCCGCCGAGCCGACGTTGGCGCCGATCCGCGCATGGCGCACGAAGCGTCCGGTCAGGCTGTTCTTCTCGTCGTCTCGCGCCATCTGGTCCGATCCGTTCGCGCCCCGAAGACAGCATACGCGGTTTCGTGGCGAAAGGACGCCGGATCATTCCGGCCGACGATCGCGGATTCGGCGTGCGAGATTCGTTTCGACACCTCGCCGGCGGCGAGCCCGAGGATGATCGACGTCGCTTCCGGCTGCGGCGGAGCGAACCGCACACCGTTCCTGGGCAGGACCGGTATCACCGCGCCGAGATCGCGGATGCCGGCCGCCCCCGAAACGCCGACGGGGAGGCTCTCGCCTCCCCGCCTCGAATTCCCGATCGCGCCCGACCTCACCAGGTCTTCTGCGGGTGCAGCTTGAACAGCCACGTCTCGGTCAGCGCCACGTCACCGTCGCGCAGGAAGACGCGCAGGTCGACCGGGTCGGCACCCTCCGCCTTGATGTCGAACTGCAGACGCCACGCATCGTTCCACGAGGTGGTCTCGAGGAAGATCGACGAGATCTCGCCGCGCGACGGGGTGATCATCGCCTGGGGCTTCTTGTCCTTGGCGAAGCCGGCCAGCGCCCCGCCGGCGAACTCGATGGCGAAGCGCTTGATCTCCGGCGGATTGGCCCGCGTGTAGGGGAAGCCGCCGCGCCCGATGCCGGTGCGGATCGGCCGGGCCAGATTCTGCGGCGGGCTCGGCTCGTCGGCGTTCCAGTGCATGCGGTAGCGGTACTCAAGCGCCTGACCGGCCTTGACCGGATCGCGCGGCACCCAGAAGCAACCGATGTTGTCGAAGTCCTCGTGGTCGGTCGGGAACTCGACCAGATGCAACGCGCCCGGCCCCCAGCCGCCGATCGGCTCGATCCACAGGCTCGGCCGCCGCTCGTAGTTGAGGTAGCGGTCCATGTATTCCTTGGGATCGCGGTTGCGCTGCATCAGGCCGAAGCCGCGCGGATTGTCGTCGAGGAAGGCCGAGGTCGACGGGCCCGGCGGGTTGACCAGCGGCCGCCAGATGCGCTCGCCCGTGCCGGTCCAGATCGCCAGCCCGTCGGAGTCGTGCGCGCCCGGCCGCCACTCGAGCTGGTAGCTCTTGTCGTAGTTGGAGAACCAGTACATCGACGTCATCGGCGAAATGCCGAGCTTGGCGATGTCCTTGCGGGTGAAGAGGTTGCACTCGACGTCGATGACGACGCCCTCGGTGCGACGGATGGTGAACTTGTAGGCGCCGGTGATCGACGGCCCATCGAGCAGCGCGTAGACGACGACCGGGTGCTTCTCGTCGCTCGCCGGCTGCAGGTAGAACTCGGTGAAGTCCGGGAACTCCTCGGCGGTCGGGCTCGCCGTGTCGATGGCGATGCCGCGGGCGGAGAGGCCGTATTCGTTGAGCGAACCGATGGCGCGGAAATAGGAGGCGCCGAGGAAGGCGACCCAATCCTGCTTGGTCCAGTCCGGACGGCTTTTGGCCTCGCGGATCTGGAAGCCGGCGAAACCCGTGTCCTCCGGCAATTTCGCCGCCGGGCTGTCGTCCGGCATGTCGAAGTATTCCGGCTCGTAGAGCACCTCCGCCGCCTTGTCGCCGTCGACGGCATGCATCTTGATGGTCTTGGGGAAGTACTTGCCGACCGGGAAGAAGGTGACCGGGTAGACCCCCTTCTCGTCACCGAACATGGCGTGATCGGGCCGAAACTTGATCTTGCCGTGCTGCTCGTAGCCGATCTCCCCGACGATCTCCGGAGCCGGACGCTTCGGCGCCAGATACGCGGCGCCGGCCATCTGCCGCGCCCGCTGCACCAGTGCGGCGAAGGTGAAGGGCTTCGACGGTCCGAACTTGAGGTTGGCCGCCGCCGCCGGGCCGCTCGACCCGAGGAGATTGGCGACACCGAGGGCGACGGAAGCGGAGATGAGATCGCGGCGGGAGAGTTTCGCGGGCATGGAGGGTCCTGCGGGAGGTCCTGAAGGGGCGAAGGGCCCCGCGCCGACGGCGCGACAACCCTTCTAGGCCAGCGCACGAACCATCGCAATCGGGCGGAATCACGGCATGCCGCCGGTCCACCGCTGCCGCCTCGCCGCCCGTCTCACGACGACCCTTCGCCGCGCGGCTTCCATCGCGTCAACGTCAGCGCGTTGGTGACCACCGACACCGAGCTCATCGCCATCGCCGCCCCGGCGAGCGCCGGGGTGAGGTGGCCCGCCGCGGCCAGCGGCACGCCGACGACGTTGTAGAAGAAGGCCCAGAACAGGTTCTGTCGGATCTTGCGCCAGGTCGCCCGGGAGATCTCCAGCGCCGCCGGCACCAGTCGCGGGTCGGAGCGCATCAGCGTCACACCGGCCGTCTCCAACGCCACGTCGGCCCCCGACCCCATGGCGATGCCGACGTCGGCCGCCGCCAGCGCCGGGGCGTCGTTGACCCCGTCGCCGACCATGGCGACCACTCGCCCGGCCGATCGCAACCGCCCGACCAGCGCCGTCTTGCCCTCGGGCCGTACCTCCGCCTCGACAGCGTCGAGACCGAGCCGCGCCCCGACCGCCCGCGCCACGGCGCGCGCATCGCCGGTGGCCAGTTGCACGCCGATGCGCGCCACCTTCAGCGCCGCGATCGCTTGCGCGCTCTCCGGGCGGATCGGGTCGGCGAGCGCGACGAGACCGAGCGCCTCCCGGTCGCGCGCCACCGCCACCACCGTCCTGACCTCGCGTGTCAGCCGCTCGATCTCGCGTTCGAAGAGCCGCAGGTCGACGCCGATCTCCGCCATCAGCGCGGCGTTGCCGACCGCGACCGCGCGCCCCTCCACCGTGGCGGTGATTCCACGCCCGACGTGGCTGCGCACCCCCGTCGCCGGCGAGAGCGACAAACCGCGCGCCTTCGCCGCCGCGACGAAGGCTCTGGCCAGCGGATGCTCGCTCGCCGTCTGCGCCGAAGCGGAGAGGCGAAGCATCTCCTCGGCCGAGGCGCCGAGAACGAAGACGTCGGTGACCGACGGGCGGCCTTCGGTGAGCGTCCCCGTCTTGTCGAACACGACGCAGTCGACGGCGTGCGCCCGCTCGAGCGCCTCGATGTCGCGGATCAGGATGCCGGCTCGGGCCGCCGCGCCCGTCCCGGCGACCAGCGCCGCCGGCGTCGCCAGCCCGAGAGCGCAGGGACAGGCGATGACCAGCACCGCCACCGCCGGGATCAGCGCCTTCTCGAAGTCGTGGCCGACGAGCCACCAGCCGGCGAAAGTGAGAATGGCGATGACCACGATCACCGGGACGAAGACACTCGCCACCTTGTCGACCAGCCGTTGCACCGGCGCCTTGGCGATCTGAGCCTGCTCGACCAGATGGCCGATGCGGGCGATGGTGGTGTCCTCGCCGACCGCGGTGACGCGGAAGGTGATGGCGCCGGCGCCGTTGATGGTGCCGGCGGTCACCTTGTCGTCGGCACGTTTCTCCACCGGAAGGCTCTCGCCGGTGACGAGGCTCTCGTCGAGCTCGCTCGCCCCCTCGACGACGACGCCGTCGGCCGCGACCCGCTCCCCGGGCTTCACCAGCACGAGATCGCCGCGCCGCAGGAGATCGGCCGCGACCACTTCGCCGACGCCGCCGCGCAACCGCGTCGCCGTGTCCGGCCTGAGCGCCATCAACCCGGCGACCGCGGCGGTCGCCGAGCGCTTGGCCCGCGCCTCCATCAGCTTGCCGAGCAGGATCAGGGTCAGCACCGTCGCCGACCCCTCGAAATAGAGATGACCGTGGGCGTGATCGCCGTGGATCACCACCATCGCCATCGAGAAGGCCCAAGCCACCGTGGTGCCGAGCGCCACCAGCACGTCCATGTTGGCCGAACGCCCGCGCAGCGCCCTGAAGGCGCCGACGTAGAAGCGCGTGCCGGCGATCATCTGGACCGGCGTCGCCAGCGCCACTTGGAGCCAGGGCGTCAGCCAGGTCGCATGTGCCCCCCAGGCCATCGGCACCATGGCGACCAGGAACGGCGCCGTCAGCACCGCCGAGACGAGGAAGACGATCAGCGTCCGCCTCTCGTCCGCCGCCCGCTCCGCCGCCGCCCGCGCCAGGGCCTCCCGCCGCGCCGCCACCGCGGTATCGCGCGGATGGGCGCCGAACCCCGCCCGCTCGATCGCCGCGACCAGCACACCGGCGTCGACGCCCGGCGCCGCGATCTCGGCGGTCTCGAGCGCCAGATTGACCGACGCCTTCTTCACCCCCGGCACCCGGCCGAGCACCTTCTCGATGCGAGCGGCGCAGGCGGCGCAGGTCATGCCGGTGACGTCGATCAGGACCGGGTCGACCGGACCGGTGTCGACGGAGGCGAGGGAGGCGGACACGGGCGATGGGGTCATGGGGGATATTTGCGCCCTCGCGCCCGCCGGGTCGAGGGGGCGCGGTTCTCAACTGCGTGATTTTCCTTGGCGGCGAGGCTCGCGTCGGTATCAGCCCGGATACCGGTTGATCCGGCGGGCGCGCCGGGCCAAGGTCGCGGAGACGACGAAACACCGACGAGGAGACCCCCGACATGGCGGGCAGACAAGAGGAACGGCCGGTCGGCCCCTTGATTCAGGGCTGGAGCGAACGGGCGCGGCCGGCGCGGGCGAGCATCGCCGGCACCTGGGGGCGGCTGGAGCCGCTCGATACGGCCAAGCACGGCCACGACCTGTGGACGGCGATCGAGGGCCACGATTCGGTGTGGACCTACCTGAGCTACGGGCCTTTCGCCGACGAGGCGTCCTTCCTCGCCTGGCTCAAGGGCCGCGAGGAATTGACCGATCCGCTCTCCTACGCGGTGATCGACTCGGCCTCGGACAAGGCGGTGGGCGTGCTGACGCTGATGGAGATCCGTCCGGCCAACGGCGTGATCGAGACCGGCCACATCTTCTTCGCGCCGGTGCTGCAGAAGACGCGCGCCGCCACGGAAGCGATCTTCCTGGCGATGAAGCACGCCTTCGACGATCTCGGCTACCGGCGCTTCGAGTGGAAGTGCGACAGCCTCAACGCCCCCTCCCGCGCCGCCGCGATCCGCTTCGGCTTCACCTACGAGGGCATCTTCCGCCAGCACATGGTGATCAAGGGCCGCAATCGCGACACCGCCTGGTACTCGATCGTCGACAAGGAGTGGCCGACGGTGAAGGCCGCCTTCGCCGCTTGGCTGAAGCCCGAGAACTTCGACGCGACCGGGCACCAGAAGGCGGCGTTGGCCGCCCTGCGCCCCAAGACCAGGCCCGCGGCCCACTGAAGGGAGCGCCCGGCGGCGACGCCGGGCGCGCCTCATCCCACCGGCCGCTCGTCGGCGATGACCTTGCCGTCGTTGGGTAACGCCCCGGGGGCCACGACGCTCACCCGGCCTTTCAGCCGGGTGACGGCGGCGAGCGTCGCCGCCACCGCCTCGGCGAAGGCCGGATCGGAGACCTTCGCCTCGACCCTGAGTTCCATCTCGTCCTGCTCGTTCGCCCGCGTCACCACCAGCCGCGCCCGGGCGATCTCCGGATGGCGCTTCGCCACCCGATCGACGTCGGCGGGGTCGACGAACATGCCCTTGACCTTGGCCTTCTGATCGGCGCGCCCCATCCAGCCCCTGATCCGCGGTCCGGTGCGCCCGCAGGGGCTGTCGCCGTCGAGGAAGGCCGAGAGGTCGCCGGTCGCCAGCCGGATCACCGGATTGACCGGATCGATCCGCGTCACTACGACTTCGCCGACCTCGCCCGGCCCGACCGGTTCACCGGTCCCCGGCCGGACGATCTCCAGCAGGATGCGCTCGTCCACCATCATGCCGGGCACCAGCGCGCCGTCCGGGTCGCTGGTCTCGTAGGCGACGAGGCCGACGTCGGCGATGGCGTAGGCCTGGCGCACCCCGACGCCGCGGCCCTCGAGCTCGGCCCTGAGCGAGGGTGGCAGCGCCGCCCCGGAGCACAGCGCCCGCCGAATCGAGGAGACGTCGCGTCCCGCCTCCACTCCGGCGTCGAGCAGGATCTTGAGGAAGTCGGGGGTTCCGACATAGGCGCGCGGCCGGTAGTGGCCGATGAGATCGAGCTGCGCCTCCTTGTTGCCCGGCCCCGCCGGGATCACCGGGCAGCCGAGCGCCCGCGCCCCGGCGTCGAGAATGAAGCCGCCCGGCGTCAGGTGATAGGCGAAGGTGTTGAGGACGATGTCGCCGCGCCGGATACCGGCGGCGAAATAGGCTCGGGCCGTGCCCCACCAGTCGGTGGTGAGGCCCTCCGGTTCGAAGATCGGCCCGGGCGAGGTGAACAACCGCCCGACTCCGCCGAGCTTCGCCGGCGTGAGACCGGCGAAAGGCGGCCGCGCCGCCTGCAACTCCTTCAACTCGCCCTTGCGCAACACCGGGATCGCCGCGAGATCGGCGCGGTTGCGCAGCTTCGCCACGGTGACGCCGGCGAAGCGGCTCCGCCAGGCCCGCGTCGCCGCGAGCGCCCCGACCGCCTCGCGCACCGCCTTCATCTGCGCCCGTTCACGCGTCGCCGGTCGGCGCGTCTCCAGTCGATCGTGGAATTCGGTCATGTCGCGCCCTCACGCCAGCCAGCGCTTGCGGCGCTTGTAGTGCTTCACTTCCTTGAAGCTCTTGCGCCCGGCGGCCGCCACGCCGAGATAGAACTCCTTGACGTCCTCGTTCTCGGCCAGCGTCGCGGCTTCGCCGTCGAGCACGATGCGGCCGGATTCGAGAATGTAGCCGTGGGTCGCGTGGCGCAACGCCACCGCGGTGTTCTGCTCGGCGAGCAGGAAGGACACGCCCTCCTCGACGTTGAGGCGACGGACGATCTCGAAGATCTCTTCGACGATCTGCGGCGCCAGACCCATCGACGGTTCGTCGAGGAGGATCATCTTCGGCCGCGACATCAGCGCTCGTCCGATCGCCACCATCTGTTGCTCGCCGCCCGAGGTATAGCCGGCGAGCGACTTGCGCCGTTGCCTGAGACGCGGGAAGAGCTCGTAGCAGCGCTCGAGATCGGCGCGGATCGCCGAGCGTCCATCGCGACGGGTGAAGGCGCCGGTCAGGAGATTGTCCTCGACCGTCAGGTGGCCGAAGCAGTGCCGCCCCTCCATCACCTGGATGCAGCCGCGCCGCACCAGTTCGTTGGGCGATTGTGCCTGCACCTCTTCACCCTCGAAGATGATCTTGCCCTTGGTCACCTCGCCGCGCTCGGCGTGGAGCAGGTTGGAGATCGCCTTGAGCGTCGTCGTCTTGCCGGCGCCGTTGGCACCGAGCAGCGCCACCACGCCCCCCTTCGGCACGGTCAGCGACACGCCCTTGAGGACGAGGGCGACGTGATCGTAGACCACCTCGATGTTGTCGACGGTCAGCATCGCGCCGGGCGTGTCGGTCATGTGGGTCTCCATCGAGACGATTGACGAGGGCGAGCCGCCCTCCGGTTCCGATGCCGGGCCCGCGACACCGCGAGACCCTCGATTGCCCGCAGGCCGTACCACCTGCGGCCCCTTCCCCCTCGAAGGGGAGGGACAGGGAGGAGGGGGCACCGCAGTGCCCCGCCGAGGTATCGCCGTTGTTCGAAGCCGAGCCCCCCTCTCCGTCTCTCCCCTTCGAGGGGGAGAGAAGCGGATGCGAGGACCCGGTCTCGACGGGCCCTCCTGGAAGACCCTTCGTCGGCACCGACGATCACGTCCCCCGGGGCGGATCGCACCGCCCCGGGGGACTCGCGTCGATCACCGACCGCCGCAGGGCTCGGTGCGGACCGGCCAGGGCGCGTTCTTCTTGGCGTACTCGGCCGCATCGGCGACGAGCAGCGGACGCACCTTGTCCTTCATCGGCTCCATCCAATCGGAGACCTTGACCCACTTGGCGCCGTCCCACTGTTGGACGTAGACGGCGTTGGAGCCGGAGTGGTCGTCGCAGGTGACCTTGACCGGGGTCATGAAGCCCTCGAGGCCCATCTCCTTGATGCGGGCGGCGTCGATGTCGAGGCTCTCGAGACCGGCGCGCACGTCGGCTCCGTCGACCGCCTTCTTGCCCGTCTTCTTCTGCGCGAAGCGGATCGCCTCGGCGATCAGCATCGAGTTGTAGACGCCCTTGTTGTAGTTGTTCTCACCCAGACGCGCCGGATCCTTGAGGGTCGAGAGACCCTTGTCGACCACGTGCTTCTTGATGTCGGCGATCGCCGGGAACGCCGCGCCGGTGCCGTGGAAGTTGAGGGTGAGGTAACCCTTGGCACCGGCCCCGCCGGCCCGCGCGTCGTCGTCGGAGCCCGACCACCACACGCCGATGAACTTGTCCATCGGGTAACCGACCTTGACCGCTTCCTTGACCGCGGTCGGGTTCATCGCGCCCCAGCCCCACATGATCATCCAATCGGGACCGTCCGACTGGATGTTCAGCCACTGCGACGACTGATCCTGCATCTTGTCGCCCGGCACCGGATACTTGGTCAGGGTGAAGCCGCTCTCCTTGGCCAACATCTCAAGCAGCGGGATCGGCTCCTTGCCATAGGGGGCGTCGAGGTAGATGAAGCCGATCTTCTTGCCCTTGAGCTTGTCGAGGCCACCCGACTTCGCGGCGATGTACTTCATCGCCACCGAGGCGCCGTCCCAATAGGTCATCGGCGGGTTGAACACCCAGGGGAAGGTCTTGCCGTCGGCCGCGGCGGTCAGGCCGTAGGCCATCGACAGCACCGGGATCTTGTCGACGCCGGCCTTGGGGATGAGCTGCAGGGTGATGCCGGTCGACCACGGATTGTACATCAGGGCGCCCTTGCCCTTGGTCGCCTCGTAGCACTCCACGCCCTTCTGGGCGGTGTAGCCGGTCTCGCATTCCTCGTAGACGATCTTCGCCCCGCCGATGCCGCCGTCGCGCTGGTTGAGCATCTCGAGGTAGTCGTGCATGCCGTCGGCGATCGGGATGCCCGAACCGGCGAAGGCGCCGGTACGGTAGGTGAGCAGCGGCACGTAGAGGCTGTCCTGGGCCTTGGCGACCGGCGGCAGAACCACCGAGGCGGCCATGGCCATCGAGAAGGCGAGTGCGTAGCGTCCCAACATCGGGCTTTCCTCCGTTTGGCGCCCGCCCCCTCGCCGCTTCGACGCGAGGAACGGGCATCGGGTCGTTGTCTTTCACGCCGCGACCCGACCCGACGAGGTCGCGGCTGGTTCTCGGGCCTCCCTCACCAGGGGAAGGGCCAGACCCTGAGTTTCTGCTTCGCCACCGCCCACAGCCGGGCGAGCCCGTGCGGTTCGACGATCAGGAAGAAGATGATGAGCGCGCCGACGATCATCGAGTTGGCGTGCTCGACCGTCGCCGACTGGATCTCGACGCCGAACAGGTTCGGCGCGAACTTGATCAGCACCGGCAGCGCCCAGATGAAGGCGGCGCCGAAATAGGAGCCGATCATCGAGCCGAGCCCGCCGATGATCACCATGAACAGCACCTGGAAGGAGAGCGAGATCGAGAAGGCCGACGGCTCCGCCGCGCCGAGCCAGAAGAACACCATCATCGCTCCGGCCACGCCGGCGAAATAGGACGACACCGCGAAGGCGAGGAGCTTGGCGGGAAGCAGGCGCACCCCCATCAGTTCGGCGGCGATGTCCATGTCGCGCACCATCATCCAGGTCCGGCCGATGCGACCGTGGACGAGGTTGGAGGCGATGAAGGTGAGGAACACCACCAGACCGAGCACCACGAAGTAGCGCGACAACGGGGTCGCCTCCGGCCCGGAGATGGCGACGCCGAAGAGCGAGCGCCGCGCCGCCTCGATGGCGCCCGACGAGGAGTAGTCGGTGAGCCAGCCGACCCGCACGAAGCACCAGTCGAGGAAGAACTGCGCCGCCAGCGTCGTCACCGCCAGATAGAGGCCCTTGATCCTGAGCGACGGCAGGCCGAAGACCACGCCGACGCCGGCCGAAAAGACGCCCGACAGCAGGATCCAGACGATGACGTTCACCTGAGGGAAGGCCGAGGCGAGCTTGAACGCCGCATAGGCGCCGACCCCCATGAAGGCGCCGGTGCCCAGCGAGATCTGCCCGGCATAGCCCGTCAGGATGTTGAGCCCGATCGCCGCCAGCGTGAAGATCAACCCCGGGATCATGATCGAGGCGAGCACGAAGTCGTTGGCGATGAGCGGCACGCCGACCGCCGCCGCCGCCAGGATCGCCATGATGCCGATGCGGTCCTGGCGGATCGGGAAGATCGCCATGTCGGCGGCATAGGTCGATTTGAACTGTCCGACCTCACGATAGAACATTCTCGTTCCTCTCCCGTCAGACGCGTTCGATGATCTTCTCGCCGAACAGGCCCTGCGGCCGGAACAGCAGGAAGGCGAGGGCGATGAGATAGGCGAGCCAGCTCTCGATGCCGCCGCCGAGCAGCCGTCCCCAGTAGATCTCGCCGACCTTCTCGCCGATGCCGATCATCAGACCGCCGACGATGGCGCCCGGCACCGAGGTGAAGCCGCCGAGGATGAGCACCGGCAGAGCCTTGAGCGCGATCACCTCGAGATCGAACGAGACCTGCGAGCGAGCGCCCCACATGATGCCGGTGACCAGCGCCACGATGCCGGCGGCGAACCACACGATCACCCAGATGCGATTGAGCGAGATGCCGACCGACAGCGCCGCCTGATGGTCGTCGGCGACCGCCCGCAACGCCCGTCCGATCTTGGTGCGGGCGAAGAACACGCCGAGGAAGGTGACCATCAGGATGGCGACCACCGCGGCGGTGATGTCGATCTCCTTGAGGATCAGGTTCTTCTCGAAGAGAGGAAGGCGCAGGATGCCGGTCGGGATGCCGAGCGCCTCGGTGATCATAACCTTGGGCTCGCCGCCGAACACCATCTCGCCGAGGCCGACGAGGAAGCGTGTCAGGCCGATCGTCGCCATCAACAGGATGATGTCCGGCTGGTTGACCAGCGGCCGGAGCACCACCCGCTCGATGCCGATCGCCAGGATCAGCATGATGCCGATGGCGGCGGCGAGCGCCGGCCAGGCCGGAACCCCGGCCTCGTGCAGGCCGACCAGCGCCAGCGCCGCGAACACCACCATGATGCCTTGGGCGAAGTTGAAGACACCCGAAGCCTTGAAGATCAGCACGAAGCCGAGCGCCACCAGCGCGTAGAGCACGCCGGAGACGAAACCTTCCCAGATCACCTGGATGAGGAAGGTCGGATTGGTCCCCATGCGGACGAAGGGGTCGACGAAGATCGCGGCGAGAAGATCCATGGGTCCCGTCTCCTCAGTGCGACCGGCCGAGATAGGCGTCGATGACGGTCTGGTCGTTCTGCACCTCGTCCGGCGTGCCGTCGGCGATCTTGCGACCGTATTCGAGCACCACGACGCGGTCCGAGAGATCCATCACCACCCCCATGTCGTGCTCGATCAGCGCGATGGTGGTGCCGAAGGTCTCGCGGATGTCGAGGATGAAGCGGCTCATGTCCTCCTTCTCCTCGAGGTTCATGCCGGCCATCGGCTCGTCGAGGAGCAGAAGCTCGGGCTCCTGCGCGAGCGCCCGGCCGAGTTCGACACGCTTCTTCAGACCGTAGGGCAGCTTGCCGACCGGAACCTTGCGGATGTGCTCGATCTCGAGGAAGTCGATGATCTCCTCGACCTTGCGTCGATGGTCGATCTCCTCGTTCAGCGCCGGTCCGAAACGCAGGCACTGCCAGAAGAAGCCGCGGCTCATCTTCAGCGTGCGACCGGCCATGATGTTGTCGAGAGTGGAGAGCCCCTTGAACAGCGCCACGTTCTGGAAGGTGCGGCCGATGCCGCGCCGCGCCGCCTCGTGCGGCTTCCTTCCCGTCCGCGCCTCGCCGCGATGGATCACCCGGCCCACCTGCGGATGGTAGAAGCCGTTGATGACGTTGAGCATCGAGGTCTTTCCGGCGCCGTTCGGCCCGATGATGGCGCGGACCTCGCCGGCCAGGATGTCGAAGGACACGTCGGTGAGCGCGTTCACGCCGCCGAAGGAGAGCGAGATGTTCTCCACCTGGAGGATCTGCCGGCCCTTCTCGATGGGAAGAAGCGAACTCCTCATGCCGCCGCCTCCGTCTTCGTCGGATGAACGTCCATGTCCTCGATCCGGACGTGGCCGGCGATCGTGCCTTTGCGGCCGTCCTCGAAGGAGATCTCGGTGACCACGTGCTTCTCCTTCGAGCCGTCGTAGAGCGCTTCGACGAGCGGGGCGTAGCGTTCGGCGATGAAGCTTCGGCGGACCTTCTGGGTGCGCGTCAGCTCGCCGTCGTCGGCGTCGAGCTCCTTGTGGAGAATGAGGAAGCGGCGGATCTGCGCCGCCGCCATCATCGGCTCGGCCGCGAGGTCGCGGTTGACCCGGTCGACCGCGGCACGGATGCGGGCGTAGACCTGCGGATGCGCCGCCAGTTCCTGGTAGCTGGCGTAGACCACGTCGTTGCGTTCCGCCCAGGCGCCGACCGAGGCGAGGTCGATGTTGAGGAAGACGCAGGCGAAGTCGCGCCCGTCGCCGAAGGCCACCGCCTCCTTGATGTCGGCGAAGAACTTGAGCTTGTTCTCGATGTACTTCGGCGCGAAGAGCGTGCCGCCGGCGAGCTTGCCGACGTCCTTGGCGCGGTCGATGATCTTGAGGTGGCCGGTGGTGGTCTCGATGAAGCCGGCGTCGCCGGAATGGACCCAGCCGTCCGCCGTCTTGGTCTCGGCCGTGGCCTGTTCGTTCTTGTAGTAGCCGACGAAGACGCCGGGGCTCCGGTAGAGCACCTCGCCGGTCTCGGAGATGCGGATCTCCACCTCCGGCGCCGGCACGCCGACGGTCTCGGCGCTGATCTCGGCGTCGGGTTGCAACGTCACGTAGACCGAGGCTTCGGTCTGGCCGTAGAGCTGCTTCAGGTTGACGCCGATCGAGCGGTAGTAACGGAAGATCTCCGGCCCGATCGCCTCGCCGGCGGTGTAGGCGACGCGGGTCCGGGTGAAGCCGTAGCGGTTCTTCAGCGGCCCGTAGACCAAGAACTCGCCGAGCCCGTAGTGCAGCCGGTCGAGGAGCGACACCTGCTCGCCGTCCAGGATCGCCTCGCCGACCCGGTTCGCCACCGCCAGGAAGTGGTCGACCATCTTCTGCTTGAGGACGCCGGCGTCCTGCATCCGCACCTGGGTGCGGGTCAACATCGCCTCGTAGACGCGCGGCGGGGCGAAGACGTAGGTCGGGCCGATCTCGCGGCGGTCGTCGTCGACCGTCTCGGCGCTCTCCGGGCAATTGACGCAGAAGCCGGCGACGTAGGACTGGGCGTAGGAGAAGATGTGGTCGCCGACCCAGGCGATCGGCAGATAGGCCACCACCTCCTCGTCGGAACTCAACTTGTCGAAGTCGATGCCGTTCTTGGCCGAGATCAACACGTTGTCGAAGGACAGCATCACCCCCTTGGGCTTGCCGGTGGTGCCCGAGGTGTAGAGCATAACGGCGAGGTCGGAGCCGCGGCCGAGCGCGATGCGCTCGTGCCAGCCGGCGAGCGCGCCGGGATCCGAGGTCGAGCGCTCGCGACCGATCTTCTGCACCTCCGCGAAGGCGTGGAGACGGGTGTGGTCGTAGTCGCGCAGGCCCCGTTCGTCGTCGTAGACGACGTGGCGCAATCCCGGCAGGCGCTCGGAGATCGACAGGATCTTGTCGGTCTGCTCCTGATCCTCGGTGACGGCGAAGGAAACCTCGGCGTGCTCCAGCACATAGGCCATCTCGTCGGCGACCGCGTCCTTGTAGACCGGCACCGGCACGCCGCCGAGACTCTGCACAGCCGCGAAGGTCCAGTAGAGGCGCGGCCGGTTGGCCCCGACCACCGCGACCTTCTCGCCCGGCTCGAGCCCGAGCTTCTGCAGGCCGAGGGCGAAATCGCGCACTTCCTCGGCCACGTCGGCCCAGGTCCAAGTCTGCCAGATGCCGAGATCCTTCTCGCGCATCGCCGGCCGATCGGCCATGGACTCGGCATTCGCGAGCAGCAGTTTGGGAAACGTGTCCCGTCCGCCGGTACGGGCCGCACCCGCATCCGTCATTCGTGTTTCCTCACCCTCAATGCCGGCGGCTTCGAGATCCGGATTTTCCGGGAACCGCACGGTCGTTCGATTACCGGCGATGAAACCCGAGCGCCGCGGAGAAGGCAAGCGCCGCGAGGGGCATCTTTCGTCTATCGCGGCGAGACCCATCAACATATGCGGAATACATGGAATATCGCCGGAGCCGACTGGTCGACGCGCCGCGGATCCGGACTCCCGCGCGGACGGCGGACCGATCGACCGTCTTTTCGCACCGGCGGGATGGTCGTGGTGCAGCGCTCCGAGCAGGGGATCCGCCGCGCGCGCCTCACCGCCACTGCGCTCTGCCGACCAGATCGAGATCGATCGCGGCAATTCATATTGCAACGCAGCATGGTCGGCGGAACGACCGTTGCGCACCCACCCGTTCCCGATCGAAAGCGGCCCGTTCGAACCGACGCTCCGGCACGTCGGTCGGCACCTGTGATATACAAACGTTTGTTCGAATAACGAACGGCGCAGCGTCACCCGCTCGTGCACCGGGCCACGTCTCCCGTTCGCTTCGCCCTCGCGCTCGTCCCTTCCCGGCGCATCGGCGATCGACCGTCGGGTCGCCCGCCCGACCCGCGCCCGTTCAGTTGGTGGTGCCGTAGATCAGGTGCGGCAGCCAGGTGGCCATGCCGGGCCACTGCCACAGCACCCACAACATGGCGAGCTGGATGATCACGAAGGGGATGATGCCGATGTAGATGTCGGTGGTCTTGACCTCCGGCGGCGCGACGCCGCGCAGATAGAACAACGCCACGCCGAAGGGCGGATGCATGAACGAGGTCTGCAGGTTGACCCCCATCAGCACGCCGAGCCAGATCGGACTCATCGCCGAACCGTCGGGCATCGGCATCTTCAGGAGAACCGGCGCGGCGATCGGCACGACGATGTAGGAGATCTCCAGGAAGTCGACGAAGAAGCCGAGGACGAACATCGCCACCATGACGATCAGCACCGCCCCGGCGGCACCGCCCGGCAATCGTTGGAGATAGTGGGCGACCATCTCCTCGCCGCCGAGCCCGCGGAAGACGAGGGAGAAGAAGGTGGCGCCGATGACGATGGTGAAGACCATCGCGGTGATCTCGGTGGTGGTCTCAAGCACCGGCTTCAGCACGTTCTCGCGGAAGCACACCACCGAAGCGAAGACGACGCCCGCCGCCAACACGATCGTCGCGAGGCTCGCCACCGCGATTCCCACCGACTGCACCGCCGTGGTGTCGCCGCGGCCGAGCCGCATGTCGACCGTCGAGGCGAGCACCAGCAACACGCCTATCGCCCCCCAGGCGGCGAGGAAGACCGCAGTGCGATGTGGAGCCCGCCGCTGACCGGCCAGCAGGAGCGTGCCGACCGCGCCGACCGCGGCGGCTTCCGTCGGCGTGGCGATGCCGAACAGGATAGAGCCGAGCACGCACAGCACCAGCGCCACCGGCGGGATCAGCGCGCCCGCCACGTCCATGAAGGTGACTTTGCCGAGCCCCTCCGGCGCCGCCGGCGAGCTCTTCGGCGAGATGATCGCCACGGCGATCTGGTAGACGATGTAGAGCCCGGAGAGCACCAGACCGGGGATCAGGGCGCCGGCGAAGAGATCGGAGACCGAGACCGTGTCGGGCGCGAAGTTGCCCATGTCGGTCTGCGCCTTCTGATAGGCGTTGGCGAGCACGTCGCCGAGCACCACCAGCACCAGCGACGGCGGAATGATCTGGCCGAGCGTACCGGCCGCCGCGATCGAGCCGGTGGCGAGCTTCGGATCGTAGCCCCAGCGCAGCATGGTCGGCAGCGACAACAGGCCCATGGTGACGACGGTGGCCCCGACGATGCCGGTGGAGGCGGCGAGCAGCGCGCCGACCAACGTCACCGAGATGCCGAGGCCGCCGGGCAGCCGTCCGAACAGCCGCCCCATGGTCTCGAGCAGCAGCTCGGCGACTTTGGAGCGCTCCAGCATCACCCCCATGAAGACGAAGAGCGGCACCGACACCAGCACCGGATTGGTCATGATGCCGAAGACGCGCTGCGGCAGGGCCGAGAGGAAGGTCGGATCGAAGGCCCCGAGGAGCCAGCCGAGCGCGGCGAAGGCGACCGCCGTGCCGGCGAGCGTCGCCGCCACCGGATAGCCGGCGAGCAGCACCAGGCAGGCGATCACGAACATGCCGACGTCGAGGGACTGGGCGACGGTCATCGGTCTCTCCTCAGACGTTCGGCTTGGGCAGCGGCCGCCCGGCGAGGACGAAGCCGGAGCGGATGAGGAGCGACAGTCCCTGCAACGCCAGGAGCCCGGCGAAGAGCAGGATCTCGGCCTTCAGGAGATAGACGAAGGGCAACCCGGCCGTCTCGCGCGACCCCTCGAAGATGGCGAAGGACCGCGCCACGTAGGGAAAGGCGACCCACAGCAGGAGGCCCGTCACCGGCCACAGGAAGATCAGCGTACCGACGATGTCCACCACCGCCTTCCCCCGCGCCGAGGCCTCGCGATAGAAGATGTCGACCCGGACCTGCCCGTCGCGCAGGAGCGAGAAGCCGGCGGTGGCCATGAAGCTCGTCGCATAGACGTAGGTGATCGTCTCCTGCACCCACACCGAGCCGAAGCCGAAGACGTAGCGCATGATCACCACGGCGAACTGCAGGAGCACGATCACCAGGATCGACCAGGAGACGACGCGACCGACCACGCGATTGATCGCATCGATCGCCTCGGACAAGGCTTGCATGACGTCACTCCGACGGCTGCGGACGGCGGGATTTCCCCTTTAAGCCCTCGTCGCGCCCCGGTCGAGCGCGGAAGTCCGAGGAGCCATGCATTCCCGCGGCATCGCTGGTCGAAGCCGTCGAACCGTGGCATATCTGTCGCTCGGTCGTTCAACTGCACGGGTGCCGCGACATCATGCCGGGTCTGCCTCTCGTCCTCGTCTCCTCCGATTTCCGCGCCGTCGACGGCATGAACTGGCACATGACCCCGACCACCTACGTCGAGGCGGTCCTCTACGGTGCCGGAGCGACTCCGGTGCTGCTGCCCGCACTCGGCTCCGCCCTCGATCTCGACGGCGCCCTCGACAGGGTCGACGGCGTGCTGCTTTCCGGCTCGAAGTCCAATGTCCACCCGAGCCTCTACGGCGAGGAGCCGACCCCCGACCACGAACCCTACGATCCGGCCCGCGACGCCACCACCCTGCCGTTGATCCGTCTGGCGCTCGCCAAGGGCGTTCCGCTCTTCGCCATCTGCCGCGGTTATCAGGAACTCAACGTCGCCCTCGGTGGTACGCTGCACACCGAGATCCAGAGCTTCGAAGGCCGCATGGACCATCGCGCCCCCGAGGCCCCGACCTCGGACCAGCGCTACGCCATCCGCCACAAGGTCCAACTGGTGCGCGAGGGCTGCATCGGGCGGGTGCTCGGCTCGCAGGAGATCGACGTCAACTCGCTGCACCGGCAGGGCATCGCCACCCTTTCCGATCGGCTGGTGATCGAGGCGACCGCCCCCGACGGCACCATCGAGGCGGTGAGCGTCAGGGACGCGACCGCCTTCGCCGTCGGCGTCCAGTGGCATCCCGAATACTGGGTGCGCTCGGACCACCCCTCGTCGCGCCTCTTCGCCGCCTTCGGCGAGGCGATCCGAGCGCGGGCCGCCGGCCGCTGAGGGCGACGGCGCGATCGATCAGCCGGGGGGCAACGGCCCGCCCCAGATCACCGCGCCGGCGAACAGCACGCCCGTCACCAGCACGATAAGTGCGCCGAAGACCTCGGCGCCGCGCAGGACGCGCAGGCTCCACACCCCGTCGTCGCCCGCGAAGCGCAGCGCCAGCGCTCGCGCCGACACCGCCAGTGACGCCAATGCCGAGACCGTGATCCCGGTTCCCACCGACATGGCGAGCACCGAGAGCACCCCGACCCACGGCAAGCCTTGCGCGAAGGCGAAGACCAGCACGATCAACGCTCCGGTGCAGGGCCGGATGCCGACGGCGGCGACCGCGGCGACCGCCTTCCGGAGATCGAACGGACCGCCGAGCGTCGTCGGGTCGGGAGCGTGCGTCTGTCCGCAGGCGCAGAGTTCCGCCGCCCGATTGGGCGTCATCCCGGAGGCGTCGATCGTCAGGTCGACGACGTCGCTCTCCGTCGCGATCGGTGCCGGCGCGCGCGCCGCCCGTCGGGCGGTGATCGCCGGCGCGACGATCTTCGTCCAGGTGAGCCAGAGGCCGAGGGCCAGGATCGCCGCCGCGCTCGTCCGCTCGAGCGCGGTGGTGGCGTCGGTCATCTGCAGGGCCGTGACCCGGAACACCGTCACCGACACACCGACGAAGACGATCGCCGTCAACCCCTGCACCAGAGCCGAGATCAGCGACAACACGATGCCGCGCTTCAACGTTTCCCGGTTGGCCAGCACATAGGAGGTGATCACCGCCTTGCCGTGCCCCGGTCCGGCGGCGTGGAAGACGCCATAGGCGAAGGAGACGAGGACGAGCCAGAGACCGGCGTTCGGGTCCGAACGCATCGCCTTCAGACCCGCGGTCAGTCCGCGATAGAATTCGTTCTGCCGCGCCGCGATCCAGCCGAAGATCCCGCCGCCCGGCGCCCCCGCGCCCGCTTCCGGCGTGCCGACGCCGAAGGGTCCGGCCTGGGCCAGCGCCGGCGCCACCGCCGCGACGATCAGGATCGCCGCGACCACGGCGGCGGCGACGAGACCTCGGTGACCACCCCTCACGGGCATTTGATCGTCACCCGGTTGGACATGTCGGCGGTGAGCGACCGCAGGTTCGCCGGCAGTTCGCGTTCACTCGCCGGGATCTGGCCGAGGATCGCCGCCGTCGCCGCGTCGGGATCCGACTTGCGGTGCACCGCCGCGGTGCACGCCGCCGGAGCGGCGACCAGCTTGGCCGGATCTTTCTCCACCATTTGGAAATCGACGAAGTAGCTCGGGTCGTAGACCTCCACCGCGACGCCGGCGGCCTCCGGCTTGATCGCCTGCATCGGCACCAGAGTGTAGAACAACGTCAGGTAACCATCGGACGACTGCAACCAGTACTCGGTCGGGATCTTGAAGCCGATGCGCTTGCCGCCGACCTTGAGTTTGGTGAAGTAGTCGTACTCCTTGAGGGAATCGACGTTGACTTTGGCCAGCGGCTGCAGCTCGTCGATCGAGAGGATGCCGTCGCCGTTCTTGTCGAGCCCCTGGGAGGCGAAGGCGGAGAAGGCGTCGTCGAAACGCCAGACGTGGCGCAGCGCCGAGATCTTCCCACCCTCGTCGAAGACCACCTCGACCCGAGCATCGACGAAGACGTGCGGGTGGGCGACCGCCCGCTCCGACCCGGCGCCGAGGAGCGCCGCGAACCCGAGGGCGAGGCCGATGGCGAGGCGGCGCGGAGGCCGAGCGAAGGTGGAGCACGTCATGCGAGTGGTCATCCGGTGATCATCGAGCCTGGTCCGGCGAATCCATACCACGGCACGCGCCGCACATCTCGTCCACCGATCGTGGCCGAAGCGCGGCGACGCGACACCCGCGCGCGCCGGCGGTTTCAGATGCAGGGTTCGCCGCGACGGCGCTTCTCGAACCAGCCGACCATGAAGTCGACGAACACCCGCACCTTGGCCGAGAGATGGCGACGATGCGGATAGACCGCGTGGACGGTGAGGTTGCGCAGTTCGTGGTCGGCCAGCAGCACCTCGAGCCGCCCCTCCTCCACCGCCCGTCGCACCGCGAACCACGGCGTCCGCGCCACGCCGAGCCCGGCCTCCGCCGCCGTCGCCGCCACCTGCGGCGCATTGGCGTGGAGCCGCGCCGTCACCGGCACGACGATCCGTTCGCCGTCGACGACGAAGGGCCAGTGACTCCAGTTGCGGGCGTTGGTGTCGGCGATCGCCGGAAGCCCGGCGAGATCGGCGGGCGTCGCGGGCCGCCCATGCGCCGCGATCCACTCCGGCGAGGCGCAGCAGACGACGCGGAACGGCGACAGCCGCCGCGCGATCAGGCTCGAATCGGCCGGCTCGGACACCCGGATCGCCACGTCGAACCCCTCCTCGACCAGATCGACGAAGCGGTCGTCGAGGCGCAGATCGACGGTGATCTCCGGGTTGAGGGTCATGAACTCGGTGATCGCGCCGCCGAGCTCCGAGTCACCGAAGAATCGCGGCCCCGAGATGCGCAGATGACCGCGCGGCTCGCCGTGGCTGTCGCGCACCGAGGCGGTGAGATCGTCGAGCCGCTGCAGGATGTCGACCGCCTCGCGATGATAGGCGATCCCGACCTCGGTCGGCGCCAGTTGCCGCGTCGTCCGGTTGATCAGGCGCACCCCGAGCTCGTCCTCGAGGTCGCGCACGTATTTCGACAGCAGCGCCTTCGACTTGCCCGCCCGGCGCGCCGCCGCCGAGAACCCTCCCGCGTCGACCACCTGCACGAAGGCCTGCATCCGTGTCAGCGAATCCATCGTCTCACCTCGTCGAACGGTCGCCGCCCAACATAGGGCATCGTTCGATGTCCGGCCAAGGGAACCGTCGTGACGCGGGCCCGCCACGGCGACATCCCACCCGCGAGCGAACGAGCGGAGCGGTCTCGCCGACCGGCGTCGTCGACCCCGGAACCGCGTCGTTCGCCGGCCTTTCCGTCACCTCGCGGCGCGCGCGCGACGAGCACGCCACCCCCCTCCTCAAGCGCTTCGAATCCCGAGGAAATTTCACGGTTCTCGACGATCGCCGCCGACACGAAATTTTCACTTGTGTCACGGGGCGAACGGTCCTATATCGCGGCTGCCCAAATTCGCACGTGCCTGTGGCCGCGTGCCGGTCGGTGGACCACCCGAGACAAGAGGCTCGGACCCGCCGGGGCAACCGGCAGCCGGAGATCTGAACCGGCGCACCTCGTGTCTCACACGGGGAACGTGGCTTGAAGCAACGACGTAGAGGGCTTTTTTGGTCTCTGCCGGCTCGTCCAAAGGCCGGGGTTACTGAAGAGGCAACTACTTCCTTGCCGGCGTGCGGACGGGTCTCCTTGTCCAAGCCATGGCAGCAAACTCCGTGATCGCGGGCGTCGTCGCACGTCTCGGTCTCGGAAGGGGTCCGCGCCCTCGTTCGCGGGTTCGGGTCGGTGATGAACCGGCTCATCGGGTGTGCTTTCCCGGCGCACGGCCGTCTCCACAGCGGCCGTCGTCGATGAAGCGCTCCCCGAACACTTCCGCGCTTCTCCCTTTCGAGGGTCCGACGCGCGGAGGAAACGCCCGGGGGAGGCCGAAAGGCCCGACGCGGGGATGACCGAACGCCGGCCTTGGAGCGCCGGCACCACATGCGCCCCGGGAGCACCCGACCATGACCGACCGTATCCGCGAATTCCTCCGCACCCGCCGTCCCGATGGTCCCTGCCTGGTGGTCGACCTCGACGTCGTGCGCGAAAAATACGTGTCCTTCGCCAAGGCGATGCCCGACACCCGTGTCTTCTACGCGGTGAAGGCCAACCCGGCGCCGGAGGTGCTCGCCCTCCTCGCCGAGCTGGGCTCCTGCTTCGACACCGCCTCCGTCGCCGAGATCGAGATGGCGCTCGCCGCCGGCGCGTCGCCCGACCGCATCTCCTACGGCAACACCATCAAGAAGGAGCGCGACGTCGCCCGCGCCTTCGAGCTCGGCGTGCGCCTCTATGCCGTCGACTGCGAGGCCGAGGTCGAGAAGGTCTCCCGCGCAGCCCCCGGCTCGAGCGTCTTCTGCCGCATCCTCTCCGACGGAGCCGGCGCCGAATGGCCGCTCTCCCGCAAGTTCGGCTGCGATCCGAAGATGGCGCCGCGCGTGCTCGAACACGCCCACCGTCTCGGCCTCGACGCCTACGGCGTGTCCTTCCACGTCGGCTCGCAGCAGCGCGACACCGGCGCCTGGGACGCCGCTGTGGCTTCCGCCGCCTGGATCTTCCGTGAGATGGCCGAGCGCGGCATCCAACTGCGCATGGTCAACCTCGGCGGTGGTTTCCCGACGAAGTACCTCAGGGACGTGCCCCCGGTGCAGGCCTATGCCCAGGCCATCTCCGACGCAATCCTGACCCACTTCGGCAACCACACCCCGGAGACCATCATCGAGCCGGGTCGCGGCATGGTGGGGTCCGCCGGCGTCATCAAGTCCGAGGTCGTGCTCGTCTCCAAGAAGAGCGACGACGACGAGGTGCGTTGGGTCTATCTCGACATCGGCAAGTTCGGCGGTCTCGCCGAGACGATGGACGAGGCGATCCGCTATCCCGTCCGCACCGACCGCGATCACGACGCGATGGCGCCCTGCGTGCTCGCCGGTCCGACCTGCGATTCGGCCGACGTGCTCTACGAGAAGACGCCGTACCTCCTGCCGATCTCCCTCGAGATCGGCGACGAGGTCCTCATCGAGGGCACCGGCGCCTACACCACCACCTATTCGGCGGTGGCGTTCAACGGCTTCCAGCCGCTGAAGAGCTACGTCATCTGACGTCGCGCCGGCCCGCCCCGGGGCCGGCTCCTTCCCTCAGCCGCTCCCGACCGGCCGGACTCGTTCCGGCACGAGGGTCGTCGTCACGCCCGTGATGGGGACAACGACCATGCCTTCGCCTCGCCCGCTTCTCACCACCCTCGCCCCCGCCTTCCACGTTCGCGACGAGCGCGTCCCCGACCGCGCCGCACGCGAGCGGCTCCTCGACGCCGCCTTCGGCCCGAGCCGCTTCGCCAAGACCTGCGAACGTCTGCGCGAGGGTCGCCTGCCCACCGAGGGTCTCGCCCTCGTCGCGGAGAATGCCGCCGGCCGTCTCATCGGCACGGTGCGGCTGTGGCACGTGGAAGCGGGCGAGGCGGGTCCCTCGCTGATGCTCGGCCCGATCGCCGTCGCCGAGATGGCCCGTTCGCTCGGCCTCGGCGCCGCCCTGATGCGGGTGGCGATCGACCGGGCCCGTCGCTCGGGTCATCGTTCGATCGTGCTGGTCGGCGACGCGCCCTGGTACGCCCGTTTCGGCTTCTCCGCCGAACTCACCACCGGCCTCGATCTGCCCGGCCCGGTCGATCGCGCCCGCTTCCTCGGCCTCGAACTGACCGACGGCGCCCTCGCCGAGGCCCGCGGCATGGTCGTCGCGACCGGCGTTCTCGACGCCATGGTGCGGGCCGCCTGAACCACCCTCCCCGGGGGTCGTCCGCCGCCGACGCGGCGCGCGCCTCCCGGCCCGACCGCTGTGCGTCGCTCCGGCGGCGCGCGGCTGGCAGCACTCTTGCTTCTCCCCCGACGTCGCCTCGCCCCGGCCGCTCCGCCGGCCGGGCGAGGCCGATCTTCGTCGCAAAGGAGACGCCCGTGGGTGGAGAAGCCGCCGAAGCCGACGCCGCGAGCGCGGCCCTCGCCCTGCTCGAGGGCGCCCGTGCCGCCCGCAGCGACCCGGAGACCTCCGAGACCGCCGTCCTCGCCGCCCTCGCACTCGCTCCCGACGACCTCGACGTCCGCATCGGCGCCTACAAGTTCTATTTCTACAATTCTCGCCTTCGCGAGGCCCTGCCCCACGCCGCCTGGACCATCGCCCACGCCGCTCGCGCCCTCGGCCTGCCCGAGGACTGGCGAAAGGTCGAACCCGGCGCCGCCGCCTTCGACACACTCGACGAGGGGCCACGCCTCTTCCTCCAGTCGCTGCTCGCCTGGGGCTGGTGCAAGGCTCGCCTCGGCGATCTCGCCGAGGGCATCGAGGCGATGACCCGAGTGGCGAGGCTCGACCCCCACGACCGCTTCGGCGCCGCCCGCCTCGCCGAGGTGGTTCGTCGCGAGGGGCGCGACGACGCGGACGACTGAGGCCATCGGGTATCACGCGCCGTCGAGGGTCTTCCCGAAGCGAAATCCGCGAGCCTCCGATGCGGCCGGGAAGTCCGCGAGCGGACGGCGGCGGGTGGGCCGGCGCCTTCTGCCGCCGATGGGAAATCGAGTCCACTCGAAATCGGTCAAGTCGCCCGGACCACCGCGGTGCCATGCTGTCGAAAACATCGACGAGCGATCGAACTTCCGTGACCGACCTCCCCGCCCCTCCACCGGCGCACCACCCACGTGGCGACACCCTGCCGGGCAATCCGATGATGTGGCTGTTGATCGCCGCGGAATTGCTGGTCTTCGGCGCCGCGCTCCTCGGCTATGCCGGCGCCCGCGCCCTCGACCCCGCCGGCTTCGCCGCCGCCCAAGACGGGCTCGACCGGCTCGCCGGCACGGTCAACACCGCCATCCTGCTCACCTCCGGCCTCTTCGCGGCGCTGGCCACCGAAGCCTCCCGAAGAGGCGAGCGCGGTCGCACCCGCCTCCTTCTCACCGCCGCGGCGATGATCGGCGCGCTCTTCCTGGTGGTGAAGGGCTTCGAATATTCCGCCGAGATCGCCGCCGGCAACGGCCTGTCGACTTCGACCTTCCACACCCTCTATTTCCTGATCACCGGTTTCCACGCCATCCACGTGATCTTCGGCATCCTGATCCTCGCCATCGTGATGGTCTTCGACGACCTCGAACACGTGGAGACGGGAACCGCCTTCTGGCACATGGTCGATCTGATCTGGGTCGTCGTCTTCCCCTGCCTCTATCTCCTGCGCTGAGGAGGACCGCACGTGCCCCCCGAAACCCGCCGCCTGATCCTCACCTGGGGCCTGCTGATGGGGCTCACGCTCGCCCTCGGCGTCTCCGGAGACGTCGCCCGGCCGACCCGCCTCGGGGCACTCTGGCTCGCCGTCATCGGCGTCGTCACCGTCACCAAGGCGCGTTTCGTCCTCGCCCGCTACCTGCGCCTCGAGACCGCCCCGGCCTTCCTCTCCGGCTTCACCGGCTCGCTCGCCGCCACGGTGGCGGTGATCGTGGTCTCCTTCGCCCTCCTCCACCAGCCGCTCATCGGCAAGGTCGCCGCGCCCCCGCGCCCCGCCGCCGCGCCGTCCGCGATGAAATGACGGATTTCCGACGCGAATTCCCGTTGACCTTCCCGCTCGCCTCTGATTTGTGATCACGTCCGCGCGACCGGAGGAAACCCGGCGCGGCGCAACGGTTTTTCGGGTGCCGGGCACCCCTGCCACGGAGTGAGGAAGAATGACGAACTGGCCGATCCACGGCGAGATCACCGGCCCCATCGTGATGATCGGCTTCGGCTCGATCGGCCGCGGCACCCTGCCCTTGATCGAACGTCACTTCACCTTCGACAGGTCGCGTCTCGTCGTCATCGACCCCTCCGACGCCGACCGTCGCCTCGTCGACGAGCGCGGCTACACCTTCGTCCACCAAGCGGTGACGAAGGACAACTACCGCGAATTGCTCACCCCCTTCGTCACCCGGGGCGGCGGTCGGGCCTTCATCGTCAACCTGTCGGTCGACACCGGCTCGCTCGACCTGATGAAGTTCGCCCGCGAGCTCGGTGCCCTCTACATCGACACCGTGGTCGAGCCCTGGCTCGGCTTCTACTTCGACAAGGCCGCCACCACCGCCTCGCGGTCCAACTACGCCCTGCGCGAGACGGTGCGGGCGGAGAAGGCGAAGAATCCCGGCGGGCCGACCGCGGTCTCCTGCTGCGGCGCCAACCCGGGCATGGTCTCCTGGTTCGTCAAGGCGGCACTGTTGAACATCGCCCGCGACACCGGCGCATCGGCCGAGAAGCCCACCACCCGCGAGGGCTGGGCGAAGCTGATGCAGCGCCTCGGCGTCAAGGGCGTCCACATCGCCGAGCGCGACACCCAGCGTTCGAAGAACCCGAAGCCGATGAACGTCTTCGTCAACACCTGGTCGGTCGAGGGCTTCGTCTCCGAGGGACTGCAACCGGCCGAACTCGGCTGGGGCACCGGCGAGACCTGGATGCCGGAGAACGGCCGCACCCACGCCACCGGCTGCAAGGCGGCGATCTACCTGCTCCAGCCCGGCGCCAACACCCGCGTCCGCACCTGGTGCCCGACGCCGGGCGCCCAGTACGGCTTCCTCGTCACCCACAACGAGTCGATCTCCATCGCCGACTACTACACGGTCGGCGAGGGTGCGAACCTCGAGTTCCGCCCGACCTGCCACTACGCCTATCACCCCTCCAACGATGCGGTGCTGTCGCTGCACGAGATGTTCGGAGCGGCCGGCGCCAAGCAGCCGGTGAACCACATCCTCGACGAGAACGAGATCGTCGACGGAATCGACGAGCTCGGCGTCCTCCTCTACGGCCACGCCAAGAACGCCTACTGGTACGGCTCGCAGCTCTCCATCGAGGAGACCCGGGTGCTCGCCCCCTACCAGAACGCCACCGGGCTTCAGGTGTCCTCGGCCGTGCTCGCCGGCATGGTCTGGGCGCTCGACAACCCGCAGGCCGGCATCGTCGAGGCCGACGAGATGGATCACGAGCGTTGCCTCGAGGTGCAGACCCCCTATCTCGGTCCGGTCGTCGGCCACTACACGGACTGGACGCCGCTTAAGGATCGCCCCGGTCTCTTCCCCGAGGACATCGATACCGCCGACCCCTGGTCGTTCCGCAACGTTCTGGTGCGCTGACGCCACGTAAGATACTCAGCGCGGTCCGATATTTCTCTTCATCGGCAACGTGTTCGATCGGCCGGAGATCCGCTCTCCGGCCGATCTCGTCTTCGGCCGACGGCACAGAGCGGTGCGCTCTTCCAAATTTGGACTTTCGATCAACACTTTCTTCACTTTCCGGGGCGACTCTCGGGTACCTGAACCTCGTGGGTGCCCGAGATGAAGAACTGGTCGATCTCCGCGAAATTCACTCTTCTCTTCCTGTCCTCCGTGCTGGTCGCGCTGTGCTTCGGCGCCTTCAACATGTGGTCGGACGGTGAGCGGTCGAGGCTCGATCACGCGCTGGCCGACACCTATGCCGGACAGGCCCACGTCGAGAAGATCAATGGCCTGATCTATGCCGTGGTGATGGAGAGCCGCGGCATCTACATGTCGTCGAAGCCCGAGCCGCTGAAGAAGTTCGCCGACGGTCTCTTCGTCCAACTCGGGCGGATGATGGCCACGGTCGACGCCTGGGAGGCGAGCGTCTCGCCGGCGCTGAAGCCGAAGTTCGAGGAGATGAAGAAGCGGGTGGTACAGTTCCGCGACTTCCGCACCGACATGGCCCGCCGCGGCATGGCGGAAGGCTCCGCCATCGCCCGTGAACTCGGCGACAACGACGCCAACCGCTCCGTCCGCTCCGCCCTCAACAAGGACCTCGAGGCGCTCGCCGCCGGACTCGCCGCCGAAGCCGCGAGCCTCAAGAGCGATCTGGCGCGCCTCGGTGACATGGCCAGGGCTCTCGGCATCGCCCTCTTCGCGCTCTGCCTCGCCGTCGGCGCCCTCGGCGTCTGGATGGCCCGCACCCAGATCGCCCGGCCGATCACCCGCCTCGTCGCGGTCATGACCGAGATCTCGGCCGGACGCACCGCCCTCGACGTGCCGCATCGCGACCGCGGCGACGAGATCGGCAGCATCGCCGCCGCCGTCGCCGATTTCCGCGATGCCGTGGATCGGTCCGAAGCGATGAAGGCCTCCCTCACCGAGGAGGGTCGCACCCGCGCCGAACGCCAGAGTCGCGTCGAGTCCGCCGTCACCGGCTTCGACCGCGAGATCGCCACCCTGACAGGCGAACTGACCCGCACCGCCTCGACCCTCGCCGAAGCCGCCCGCGGCCAGATCCGCGACGCCGGCGCCGCCTCCGAGCGCAGCCGGTCGGTCGCCGACTCTTCCGCCCGCGCCAGCGGCAACGTCCAGACCGTGGCCGCCGCCGCCGAAGAGCTTTCTGCCTCCGTCGCCGAGATCAACGCCCGCGTCGGCGAGGCCGCCGCCGCCGCCCGCACCGCGGTGGAGACCGCCGAGCGCTCCTCCTCCTCCGTCCAGGGCCTCGCCGGGTCGGCGCAGAAGATCGGCGAAGTGGTCGATCTCATCCGCTCGATCGCCGAACAGACCAACCTGCTCGCCCTCAACGCCACCATCGAGGCGGCGCGCGCCGGTGACGCCGGCCGCGGTTTCGCCGTCGTCGCCAGCGAAGTGAAGGCACTCGCCGACCAGACCGCGAAGGCGACCGAAGAGATCTCGCGTCAGATCGTCCAGATCCAGACCACCGCACGCGCCTCCGTCGACGCCATCGGCGCCATCGGCGACACCATCCGCACCATCGACGAACTCACCGGCGCGGTCGCCGCCGCGGTCGAAGAGCAGAGCGCCTCCACCGGCGAGATCGCCCGCAACGTCGCCCATGCCGCTCACGCCACCGGCGAGGTCGACGGCGACATCCGCGAGATCGACCACGTGGTCGCCGCCACGGTGAAGAGCGCCGACGGCCTGCTCGCCCTCGCCGAGAACCTCACCGGCCGCACCGACGACCTCGGCCGCCGAGTCTCCCACTTCCTGGCGTCTCTGCGCGCCGCCTGACGTTCGTTCGCCGTATACGGAATCGACAGATCTCCGGCGCATGATGGCGCCGGATGGATCGGATCGGGGAAGATCATGCGGGTCGCGGGCGGGTATCTGGGAGCGGCGCTCGTCTCCGCCGTGATCGCGGTCGCGCTCCTCGTCTGGGGATGGGTCGATCCCACCGCTCCCGCCGGACCTGTCCAGGTCCCCGGCTGGCTGATCGGCTGGTCGCCGGACATCGCCATCCGCTTCCGCAATCTCGGAACGTTTCTGGCCTCGGCCGGTCCGGAAGTGACCATACCGCTGCGCCTCGCGGCGGCCCTGTTGCTCTTCCTGATCGTCGATCTCGTCGCGCTGGTGCTCTACGAGACCACCGACGAGGCTTGGCGCGGCGTCGCGGTCTGGGAAGCGGCGAAACCCCTCTGGGTGACGCTGATCTTCACCATCGTCACCTCGGCCCTCTACATGGCCGCGCTCGAATGGCGGATCGCGCCGGTGCCGCGCCTCGGCCTGTCGCCGTCCGGCTTCGCCCTCGCGGCGCTGATCGGCGGCCTCTTCTTCGGCCTCGGCCGCCCCCGCAACGAGCCGATCGACGAGTGATCCTCAGCCGCGGATGTCGATCACCCCGGCCTCGCCGCTCTCCGTCCCGAAGCCGACCCGGACCCCCGCCCCGTCCCAGGCGAGGGCGGTGAGCGGCGCCTCGCCCGGCCGGCGCAGCAGCACCTCCGCCGCGTCGCCGAAACGCACCGCCATGACCATGCCGTCGTCGTAGCCGAGCGCCACCACGTCCTCGCTCGGATGGCAGGCGACGCGGGTGACGATGCGGTCGCGCGGACCGAGTTGAAGCGGATTCTTCCCCATCGGCCCGTCCTTGGTGAAGAAGGGCCAGAGGATCGCCGCGTTCGCCCCGGAGGAGGCGAGGAAGCGTCCCTTGGCCGACCAGGAGACCGATTTAACCTTGGTCGGATAGCCCGACATGCGCATGTGCTTCATGTCGTCGATGCGCCAGCCGTGCATCGCCGGTTCCTGCATGGTGGTGACGAGGAACTTCCCGTCCGGCGACACCGTGACGCCGGTGTGCGCCCCCTTCCACGGCATGTCGACCGGCGCACCCTTGGCCGTCACCCAATGCAGCACCACCTTGTCGGTGGTGGCGACGGCGAGCCTCGACCCCTTCGGCAGGAACGAGAGACCGCCGACCGACTTCTCGTGACCGAACTCGACGATCTCGCCCCCGGCGAGACGCACCCAGGCGGTGCGGCCGGCGGCGCAGGCGATCGCCCCCTGTGGCCCCAGGGCCAGTTGGTCGAGCCACTTCCCCTTCTTTTCGAAGAGCGTCTCGCTCGTCCCGTCGGCGATGGTGCGGGCGATGCGCCCGTCGTCGCCGCAGGAGAGGAGCGCCTCGCCGTTGGCGGTGAAGATCGCGGCGAGGAGGCCGCCGTCATGGGCCGGGACGGTGCGATCCGCACCGTCCACGCGGATCACCACCCGGCCGTCGCCGAGCGCGAAGACCGCCGCCTCGCCGAGAAACCCGCAGGCGACGACATGGGCGTCGAGGGAGAGAGGATCGATCGTCGGCATGGTCAGGCCCGACAAGCGTCGAAACCGGCGCGCAACGCCTCGAAATCGAGGTCGCGGCCGATGAAGACGAGACGGCTCTCGCGCTTCTCCTCGGGCTTCCATTCGCGCTGGTGATCACCCTCGACGATCATGTGGACGCCCTGCACGACGTAGCGGTCCGGATCGCCGGCGAAGGCGATGATGCCCTTCATCCGGCGGATCTTCGGCCCCTGCTCCTGGGTGGCGCGGTTGATCCAGTCGAAGAAGACCTCCGGTTGCATGTCGCCGGCGGTGAGCGAGATCGACTTCACCGTCTCGTCGTGATGGTGGTGGCCGGAGGTGAGGAACTCCGGTTCGACGGCCAGGATGCGGCCGAGGTCGAAGGCGCCGCGATCGAGCACGTCGCCGAGGTCGACGGCGCAACGCTCCGTCTCGATCACCCGGGCATAGGGGTTGATGGCGGCGATCTCGGCCCGCACCGCGGCGAGATCGTCGGCCGAGACCAGATCGACCTTGTTGACGAGGATCACGTCGGCGAAGGCGACCTGATCCTCGGCCTCCGGACTGTCGTCGATCCGGGCGAGGAGGTTCTTGGCGTCGACCACGGTGACGATGGCGTCGAGCCGGGTCTTGGCGCGCACGTCGTCGTCCATGAAGAAGGTCTGGGCGACCGGCGCCGGATCGGCGAGGCCGGTCGTCTCGATCAGCACCGCGTCGAAGCGGCCCTTGCGCTTCATCAGCCCTTCGAGGATGCGGATCAGGTCGCCGCGCACGGTGCAACAGATGCAGCCGTTGTTCATCTCGAAGATTTCCTCGTCGGTGTCGACGACGAGGTCGTTGTCGATGCCGATCTCACCGAACTCGTTGACGATCACGGCGTACTTCTTGCCGTGGTCCTCGGTGAGGATGCGGTTGAGGAGCGTCGTCTTGCCGGCGCCGAGATAGCCGGTGAGCACGGTGACGGGAATCGGGCTGGACGAATCGGCCATGTCTTACCTCGGGACGAACGAACGCCCCGGTGGGGCCGGAGCGTTCGGGAATGGCGGACCTCGAGGGGCGGGAACGGCTCAGGAGCCGATCATCGCCCGGGTGAGGAGCGTCACGTTGTGGCGGACCATATCGACATATGTGGGCGCCGGTCCACCCTTCGGCGAGAGGGCGTCGGCGAAGAGCTCGCCCCCGGGCGTCACGCCGGTCTCCTTGGCGACGCGCTCGATCAGGCGCCGATCGGTCATGTTCTCGACGAAGACCGCGGTGATCTTCTCCGCCCGGATCTGGCGGATCAGCTTGGCCACCGCCTTGGCCGTCACTTCCGATTCGGTCGAGATCCCCTGCGGCGCCAGGAACTCGATGCCGTAGGCCGCGGCGAAATAGCCGAAGGCGTCGTGGCCGGTGATCACCCGACGACGCTCCGCCGGCACTCCGGCGATCTTCGCCTTCACCTCGGCCTCGAGCACGTCGAGCTCGCCGAGATACTTCGCGGCGTTGGCCTCGTAGACGCTCTTGCCGGCCGGATCGGCGGCGACGAGCCCGTCGCGGATGTTGGCGACGTAGAGCTTCACGTTGGCGATCGATTGCCAGGCGTGCGGATCGAGCCCCCCGTGGTCGTGGCCCTCGTGGGCGTGGCCGTGGCCCTTCTTCGCCTCCTTGGCGAGGGCTTCGTCGTGATCGTCGTCGACCATCTCGCGCGGCGTGATGCCGGTGGTGGCGGTGACGACCGGTGCCCTGGTGCCCGAGGCCTTGGCGAGTCGCGCCATCCAACCCTCGAAGCCGATGCCGTTGACGAAGACCAGCTTCGCCGCCGCCAGCGCCTTGGCGTCGGAGGGCGTCGGCTCGTAGACGTGGGCGTCGCCGTTCGGCCCCACCAGGGTCTTCACCGCGACGCGCTCGCCCCCGACCCGCTCGACGAAGTCGCCGAGGATCGAGAAGGTCGCGACGACCGGCAGCTTCGCCTCTTGGGCGACGCTCGGCGTCGGCACGGCGAGACCGGCGATGGTCGCCCCGAGGGCGGCGAAGAGCAGACGTCGGTTCAAACGGATCATGTCACGGTCTCCTCGAAGGGGGGATCAGGCTTCCAGATGCGGCCGCGCCAGACGCGCCGCGACGAGGCCGCGCCGACCGAAGACCAGCGAGGCGAGATAGACGATGCCGGCGGTCAGGATGATCGCCGGCCCGGCGGGCAGTTCGTGGTGGTAGGACAGCAGCAGGCCGGCGACCGCGGAGGCCGCGCCGATGCCCGCCGCGACGACGAGGAGCGCGGTGAGATCCTCCACCCACAGCCGCGCGCTGGCGGCCGGCAGCATCATCAGTCCGACGGCGAGCAACGTGCCGAGCGCATGGAAGCCGCCGACGAGGTTGAGAACCACCAGTCCCATGAAGACGAGGTGGACCGGCGCTCCCGCCCGGCTGACCGAGGCGAGGAACACCGGGTCGACCGACTCCGCCGTGAGCGGCCTGAGGATCACCGCCAGGGTGACGAGCGTCACCGTGGCGATGCCGGCGATGAGCACGAGCGCTTGGTCGTCGAGCGCCAGCACCGTGCCGAAGAGCACGTGCAGCAGATCGACGTTGGAGCCGCGCATCGACACGATGGTGACGCCGAGCGCCAGCGACAGGAGGTAGAAGGCGGCGAGGGTGGCGTCCTCCTTGAGCACCGAGGCGCGCGCCACCGCACCCGCTCCGATCGCCACGGCGAGACCGGCGACGAGGCCGCCGAGCGTCATCGCCGTCAGCGACAGACCGGACAGGAGATAACCGATCGCCGCGCCGGGCAGGATGGCGTGCGCCATGGCGTCGCCGGTGAGCGACATCCGCCGCAGCATCAGGAAGACGCCGATCGGCGCTCCGGCGATCGCCAGCGCCACGGCGCCGACCAGCGCCCGGCGCATGAACTCGAATTCGGCGAAGGGGGCGATCAGCGCCGCATGGATCGTGTCGATCATCGCACCCTCATGCCATCGGCCGCGCACAGACGTGCGCATGGTTGTCGAAGGCTTCGATCATCCGCTGCGCCGCGGCGAGATTGGCCTCGCCGACCACTTCGGCGGTCGGGCCGGCCGCCACCAGTTCGCGCGCCAGCAGCATCGTTTGCGGAAAGCGGCGGCGCACGAGATCGAGATCGTGCAACACCGCCACCACGGTACGCCCCTCGTCGCGCCAGCGATCGACGAGATCGAGCAGATCCGCCGTCGTCGGTTGGTCGACGGCGTTGAACGGCTCGTCGAGGAGCAGCGTCTCGGCGTTCTGCAGGATCAGTCGGGCGAACTGGGTGCGCTGCATCTGCCCGCCGGAGAGCGTGCCGATCGGCCGCGCCTCGAAGCCGGCGAGCCCGACGGCGGCGATGGCGGCGGCGATCTCGCCGCGCTCGGCGCGACCGATGCCGCCGAAGGCGCCGATGCGACCCCACAGGCCCATGGCGACGAAATCGAACACCGAGACCGGGAAGCCACGGTCGATCTCGGAGATCTGCGGCAGATAGGCGATCCCCCGCCGCCCGCGCCCGCCGACCCGGATCGCCCCCGACAGCGGCGTCAACAGGCCGGCGATGCCCTTCAGCAGCGTCGACTTGCCGGCACCGTTCGGCCCGACGATCGCCGTCGGCACGCCACGGGCGATTCGCCCGCCGAGGTGATGCACCGCCGGATGCCGGTCGTAGCCGAGCGTCAGGTCGTCGAATTCGATGGCTGCGGCGGGCGAGGTCACGTCGGTCTTCTCCATCGGATCACCCGGCGATCGGCAGGAGCGCCCACGACACGCCCGCCCAGATCAGACCGGAGAGCACCGCCGCGAGGGCGAGCCGCACCGCGAGCGACGCCCGCACCAGCGACGGCGGCGGCCGTACCCCGCCGTTCGCCCCGACCTCGTCCCGATGCGCTCGACCGTGGTCGCGTCCATGATGGTGATGGTGATGATCGTGATCCTCGACCGGATCGGGCGCCCCCGCCGGCGGTGGGGCGACACCGTCGCGCCGACGCGGACGCAGGTGGACGTGCCCGTTCTGCCCGTCGGCGGCGAGGGATGTGGATCTCGGTTGCTCTCTCATTTGTCTGTTATAACGTAACACTTCGCGAGCCGCAAGCCGCCGCCGGCCGGCCGGTCGTGGGACGCGACGTCGACGATCCGGCGATGTAGAGTGCGCCCACTCGAGGATCCGGAACCAGATCGACATGACCTCCCCACCGCACGAACTCGCCGCCTTCCTCGACACCCGAGGCGGCGATACCCGCCTGCCCGCCGACCATCCGCCGATCGAGACGGGCCGCGTCGGCGTTCTCCTCGTCAATCTCGGCACCCCGAACGCCACCGACTACTGGTCGATGCGACGCTACCTGAAGGAGTTCCTCTCCGACCGCCGGGTGATCGAGGTGCCGCGCGCGATCTGGTGGCCGATTCTCAACCTGATCATCCTGACGACCCGTCCCTCCAGGAAGGGCCGCGACTACGACAAGATCTGGAACCGGGAGAAGAACGAGGGGCCGCTCAAGACCATCACCCGCTCGCAGGCCGAGATCCTCGCCCGCCGCCTCGCCGAGACCGGCGACCGGCTGGTGGTCGACTGGGCGATGCGCTACGGCGAACCCTCGGTCGCCTCTCGCCTCGAGGCGCTGACGAAGCGCGGCTGCGAGCGCATCCTCGTGGTGCCGCTCTATCCGCAATATGCCGCCGCCACCACCGCCACCGTCGCCGACGTCGCCTTCGACGCGCTGAAGGCGATGCGCTTCCAGCCGGCGATCCGCATCGCCCCGCCCTGGCACGACGACCCGACCTACGTCTCGGCTCTCGCTTCGAGCCTGCAGGCCGAGATGGCGGGCCTCGGCTGGACGCCGGACGTGATCCTCGCCTCCTTCCACGGCATCCCGAAACGCTACTTCGACGCCGGCGACCCCTATTTCTGCCACTGCGCCAAGACCGTGCGGTTGCTGCGCGAGGAGACCGGCCTCGACGAGACGCGCCTGCGCACGACCTTCCAGTCGCGCTTCGGCCGGGAGGAGTGGCTGAAGCCCTACACCGACGAGACCGTGGCGGAACTGGCGCGATCGGGTGTGAAGCGGCTGATGGTGATCACACCCGGCTTCGCCGCCGATTGCCTCGAGACGCTCGAGGAGATCGGCCACGAGAACCGCGCCATATTCCTCGAGGCGGGCGGAGAGCGGTTCCACCTCGTCCCCTGCCTCAACGACACCGCCCTCGGCCTCGACGTGATCGAGACGGTGGTGCGTCGCGAGCTCTCCGGTTGGATCTGACGCCGCGGCGGCCGTCGCGGATCCGACACGATGGCGTTACACTCTGCCGCCCGACAGCCCGACTCGTCGGCTCCGACCGGTCCGGGCGCGGGGATTCGCGGGCCGCACGGCGGCGTAGGAGGCGATCATGAACGGCATCACGCTCTCGGGTTTCGACATCGTCGTCATCGTCTTCCTGGCACTGGTGGTGCTGGTCTTCTTCGCCGGCGTGAAGACGGTGCCCCAAGGCTATCACTGGACCGTCGAGCGCTTCGGCCGCTACACCCGCACCTTGACCCCCGGCCTCAACATCATCACCCCCTTCATCGAGATCATCGGCGCCAAGCTGTCGGTGATGGAGCAGGTGCTCGACGTGCCGACTCAGGAGGTCATCACCAAGGACAACGCCACCGTCGCCGTCGACGGCATCGCCTTCTATCAGGTGCTCGACGCGGCCCGCGCGGCCTACGAGGTGCAGAACCTCGAGGTGGCGATCCTCAACCTGACCATGACCAACATCCGCACCGTCATGGGCTCGATGGATCTCGACCAGTTGCTCTCCCACCGCGACGAGATCAACACCAAGCTGCTCGGCGTCGTCGACGCGGCGACCGCCGCTTGGGGCGTCAAGGCCACCCGCATCGAGATCAAGGACATCATCCCGCCCGCCGATCTCGTCGCCTCGATGGGCCGCCAGATGAAGGCCGAACGCGACAAGCGCGCCGCCATCCTCGAGTCGGAGGGCATGCGCCAGTCGGAGATACTCAAGGCCGAGGGCCAGAAGCAGGCGCTGATCCTCGAGGCCGAAGGCCGCAAGGAGGCCGCCTTCCGCGACGCCGAGGCGCGCGAGCGTCTCGCCGAGGCCGAGGCCAGGGCCACCGAGATGGTGTCGCAGGCGATCTCCGCCGGCGATGTCCAGGCGATCAACTACTTCGTCGCCCAGAAATACGTCGAGGCGCTGAAGGAGATGGCTCATTCGCCCAATCAGAAGGTGCTGATGATGCCGGTCGACGCCACCTCGATCCTCGGCTCGATCGCCGGCATCGCCGAGATCGCCAAGGCCACCTTCGGTGAGGACGGCGCCCAGCGCCGCCGCGCCGCCGGCGTGCCCGACACCCGCGGCTGAGCGAGGAGCACCCCCATGCTCGAATTCCTCGAGACCCTGTTCATGCGCTACGGCGCTTGGAGCTGGTGGGTCCTTGGTCTGGCGCTCCTCGCCCTCGAGCTGGTGATACCCGGTTTCGTGCTGGTGTGGTTCGGCGTCGCCGCGATCCTCGTCGGCGGACTGGCGCTCATCGCCGACTGGTCGGTGCAGACGCTCGCCCTCGTCTGGGCCGCCGTCTCGGTCGTCCTGCTGATCGTCGGTCGCCGCTGGTTCCTGCGCGACGGCGACCGCTCCGCCGAACCGCTGCTCAACGACCGCGCCGGCCGGCTCGTCGGCCGCGTCTTCACCCTCTCCGAACCGCTCGGCGAGAACGGCGGACGTCTGCACGTCGACGACTCGGTGTGGCGCATCTCCGGGCCGCTGCTGCCGTCGGGCACCAGAGTGGTGGTCCGCTCGGTCGAAGGCACCACCCTGGTGGTCGCCGCCGCCGATTGACCGGCCCCGCCGCGTCGCCGCCGAGCCCGGCGGAGCGTCACTCCCCGGGGTCTCCTCGTTCGGGCCGCGGAAGCTGTTCAGGCGACGCCGGCGCGCAACAGGTCGTGCATGTGGACGATGCCGACCGGCCGCCCCTCGTCGAGCACGAAGAGCGCGGTGATCGCCGACGACGACAGCATCTCGATCGCCCGGGCGAGCAGCGTGTCGGGGCGCACGGTCTTCGGTCGCGTGGTCATGATCTCGTCGACTCGGCGCATCGGCAGGGTGCCGGAGAGATTGCGCCGGATGTCGCCGTCGGTGATCATTCCGGCGAGTCGCCCGTCCGCGTCGACGATGCCGACGCAGCCGAGCCGCTTGGCGGTCATCACCGCCAGCGCGTCGCTCATCGCCGTACCGGTCGCCACCAGCGGCATCGCCTCGCCGCCGTGCATAACGTCGCGCACCAGCCGCAGGCTGGCGCCGAGCTTGCCGCCGGGATGGAT